>NZ_JBMQQZ010000004.1:0-11638 GCF_057362025.1 Bordetella sp.
CCGGGCCGCCCCAAGGCAAAAAGCCCCCTCGGGGGGCAGCAAGCCGGCTTGCCGGCGCAGCGTGGGGGCCCTTTTTGCCGCCGGGCCGCCCCAAGGCAAAAAGCCCCCTCGGGGGGCAGCAAGCCGGCTTGCCGGCGCAGCGTGGGGGCCTTTTTTGTAACGGCAGCTTATCCGTAATAACCATTACATCGCGTGGAGTTCGAGCCCGGCTCCCTGGGGCGCCTTGCGCACCCGAAAGCATCCTATAACCCCCAGGAATAGCCGTAGTCATTTAGCGACCTTGACGCTATAGACATGCCGATCTACCTTGCGACCGTCGCGACTCCACATGCGGCCTTCAAGGGGAATCATGAAACGTCCTGTCCTGTCCGTCCTCGCCATCGCCCTGCTCGCACTGGGCGCTACCGCCAACACGCCGGCCAGCGCCGCCGACAGGCCGGAACTGCGCATCAGTTCCGGCGCCGCCGACAACGCGACGCTGGACCCGCATCGCGCCACATCCACAGTGGACAAGGGCGTGGTCTCCGAGATGTTCAACGCGCTGGTGCGCTTCCCGCCCGGCAGCGCGGATCCGAAGGCGCTGGAGCCGGACCTGGCCACCAGCTGGGAGTCGTCGCCAGATAGCAAAATCTGGACCTTCCATCTGCGCAAGGGCGTGCAATTCCACGGCGGCTACGGCGAGCTGAAGGCCGCCGACGTGGTCTATTCGCTGCAACGCGCGGCCGATCCGAAGCGGTCCAGCTTCGCGTCCACCTTCGATGTGCTGGACAAGGTCGAGGCGGTGGATGACTACACCGTGCGCGTCACGCTGAAGTACCCGGACGCCGCCTTCCTGGGCCGCGTATCGAACTACCATGGCGGCAATATCGTCAGCATGAAGGCTGCCGAAAAGCTGGGCGACAAGTTCGGCGCGAGCCCCATCGGCACCGGCCCCTACGCGTTCGCCGAGCATGTCACGCAGCAGTACGTCAAACTGGTGGCCAACGACGCGTATTTCCGTGGCAAGCCCAAGGTCGGCGCCATCGTCTACCGCATGATTCCTTCGGACAGCGCCCGCGAACTGGCCTTTACCTCCGGCGAAATCGACATCATGCAGGGCAAGCGCGAACAACGCTGGGTCGAACGCTCGGCCAAGCGCGGGATGAAGGTCGACATCTTCGATCCCGCCGAATTCCGCACGCTGCACATCAACCGCACCATCAAGCCGCTGGACAACCTGAAAGTGCGCCAGGCCATCGCGGCCGCCGTCAACGTCGACGAGATCGTGCGCTACGCCGGCAAGGACGTGGCGGACAAGGGCTGTTCGGTGGTGCCCAACGGCTATCTGGGCGAGGACTGCAGCGCCGGCGCCTATACCTACGACGTGGCCAAGGCCAAGAAGCTGCTGGCCGAGGCGGGCTTTCCCAACGGCATCGAAATCAAGTCCGTGGTGTCGAACATTTCGGCCCAGCAGCCCATCATGGAAATCATCCAGGCGCAACTGGCCAAGGCCGGCATCAAGCTGGATATGGAAGTCGTGGACCACGCGACGTATCAAGCGAAAAGCCGCAAGGACCAGAGCGCCCTGGTGTTCTACGGTGCGGCGCGCTTTCCCAACGCGGATGCCTACCTGAGCGAGTTCTACGATTCGTCCGCGGCGATCGGCGCGCCCGCGGCGCAGTCGAACTTCTCGCATTGCGCGGTGGCCGATGACGATATCCGCGCCGCCCGCAAGGAGCCGGATACCAAGAAACAACTGGCCTTGTGGAAAGACGCGCAGATCAAGATCCATAACGACGTCTGCGCCATTCCGCTGTTCGGCCTGAAGCAGGTCTGGGCCCACGGTAACGGCGTCGACTACGGCTATGCCCTGAAAGGCGCGCTGAACCTGCAGCCGCCGGTCACGGAGGCAACCACAGTCAAACGCTAGGGCCCTGGTCCGCGCGCGGCGCGATCAGCCGCGCGCCTTGCGCACATCGCGCGGGACCTGCGCGGCGACCTCGCGCGCGGCCGCCACGAAACCCTCGACCAGGCCGGCGTTGCGCGACGCCCGCATCGTGCACAACTGGAAGTGGAACTGCACTTCCGGGTCGAAACGCCGCAACACGAGACGATTCTGAAAGCCATCGGCAAACAGCGGATGAAACAAGGACACGCCCAGGCCCGCCGCCACGAACTCGCATGCGGTCGGCGCCGTATTGGTATCCAGCACCACGTTCAGGCGGACGCCTGTCCGGTCAAATGCCGACTGCACCAGCTGGTGCGTCTGGCTGTCGGCGCCGAAGGCGATGAAAGGCAGGCCGGCCAGGTCCGGGGCGCGGATCACGCGCTTGCGCGTCAGTTCGTGGTTGACGGGCAAGGCGCACATCAAGGGCTGACGGAACATCGGCTCGCGGTCGATATACGGGTTGTCGACCCGGCTGCCGACCAGCGCCACATCGATCTGCCGGGTGGCCAGCCAATCTGCAAGGAACTGCGAGCCACGGGTCTGGATGTTGACGCGCACGTCGGGATGATGGCGCAGGAAGGTCATGGTCACGCGACGAATGAAGGAACCCGACAGCGCGGGCAGCACGCCGACGAACAGGGTGCGCTGCTCGTCGCGGCGTATCGAATCGACTGCCTGCTCGACCTGCCGCAAGCCGGTGAAGATGCGGTCGATTTCCTCGTACAACCGCATGCCGTGCGGCGTGACGGCCAGCTTGCCGCGCACGCGGTCGAACAGATGCAGGCCGCTGTCGGCTTCCAGGTGCGCCAGCAGCTTGCTGACCGCCGGCTGCGAGACGCCCAGCACCGTCGCAGCCTGGCTGACCGTGCCGTGCTCGATCACCGCCTTGAACGCCTCGATCTGCCGAAGATTCAGTGTTTCCGCCACGTATACACCCCTATAACCCTGCCGAAATGGCCGCGCGCCTGCGGCGCTTCGGGTTATAGCTTAACCGCGACCGGGAAAATCGCATGAACCGCGAGTACGACTTCATCGTCGCCGGTGCCGGCATGGTCGGCTCCGCCATTGCCATGGGCCTGGCGGGCCAGGGAAAACGCGTACTCCTGCTCGACGGCGCCGATACCGACTACCGCGCGGCCAAGGCCAACTTCGGCCTGGTCTGGGTGCAGGGCAAAGGCTACGGCAATATCCCTTATCAGCGGCTGTCTCACGAGGCGGCGCGCCTGTGGCCGGACCTCGCCCGCGACCTGGAACGCGAAACGGGCATCATGTTGCAGTACGAGAATCGCGGCGGCCTGCATTTCTGCCTGGGCGACCACGAATTCGAGGACCGCGCCAGGCGCATGGCGCAATGGGATGCCAATACCCCGGAGCTGCCGGACTGCATCGAGATGCTGGACACCGGCGAGCTCGCGCGGCGCTTCCCGGCCCTGCGCCTGGGCAGCGCGGTCACCGGCGCCAGCTTTTGCAGCCAGGACGCCCACCTGAATCCGCTGCGCCTGCTGGCCGCGCTGCAGAGCGCCTTCCTGCGGCGCGGGGGCGTGCTCCTTAGCCGGCATCCCGTGCAGGCCATCGAACCGCAGGCCGGCGGCGGCTTCCTGGTCAATGCCGGCGGCGCACGCCACGCCGGCGCCAGCGTCGTGATCGCGGCGGGCCTGGGCTCCAGCGCCCTGGGCGGCATGGTGGGACTGGACGTGCCGCTGCGACCCCAGCGCGGCCAGCTGCTGGTCACCGAGCGCCTGGCTCCCCTGCTGCCGTTGCCGGCCAGCGGCGTGCGGCAGACCGGCGAAGGCACGGTCATGATCGGCGTCACCCAGGAGGAAGTCGGCTACGACCTGAACACCACCACCGACGCAGCCGCCCGCATGAGCCGCAAGGCCCTGCGGGTGCTGCCCGACCTGGCCGGCGCGCGCCTGGTGCGCCATTGGGCCTGCCTGCGCGTCATGACTCCCGACGGCCGACCGGTGTATGCCGGCTCGGCCCAGTATTCCGGCGCGTGGACCGCGCTTTGTCATTCCGGCGTCACGCTGGCGTCCTTCCACGCGGGGCCGCTGGCTCGCGCGCTGGACGGCGGCGCGCTGCCGGCCTCTCTGGATGCCTTTCACCATGAGCGCTTCGATGTTTCGCAAGCTGCATGAACCCGGCGCGCAGGCGCTGAAGGTCTACATAGACGGCGAGGCCGTATCCGCCGAGCCCGGCGAAACCGTGGCCGCGGTACTGCTGCGGCAGCAGACGCCCGCCACGCGCACCACCCCCGTGCAGGAAAGCCCGCGCGCGCCCTACTGCATGATGGGCGTGTGTTTCGACTGCCTGGCCATCGTCGATGGCGTGGCGTCGACCCAGACCTGTCTGGTCCCGGTACGCGAAGGCATGCAGGTACAGCGCCAGTTCGGCAAGCGGAGCGTGCTGCCATGATCCGCGAATTCGATGTGGTGATCGTGGGCGCGGGCCCCGCCGGCATGAGCGCCGCCATCCGGCTGCGCGGGAACGGCATGGCCGTGCTGGTGGTGGACGAACAGCCCGCGCCGGGCGGCCAGATCTGGCGCGCCGTGGAAACCGTGGCCGCCACGCCGGTGGGCGGGCTGCTGGGCGACGAATACCGCGCCGGCGCGGCGCTGGCGGAGTCCTTCCGCCGCTGCGGCGCCGTCTACGAGCCAGGCACGCAGGTGTGGCAGATCGAGCCGGACTGGCACGTGTACATGACCCGCGCGGGCCGCGCCGAGGTCGTGCGCGCCGCCCAGGTGCTGCTGGCCACCGGCGCACAGGAACGCCCCAATCCCTTCCCCGGCTGGACACTGCCCGGTGTGCTGACCGTGGGCGCGGCGCAGATCCTGTTGAAGACCTCGCGCCAGGTACCGTCCCAGCCGGTCTGGGTCGCCGGCAGCGGGCCCCTGGTGCTGCTTTACCTGGCGCAGCTGCTGCGCGCCGGCGGCCGCGTCGCCGGCTGGCTGGACACCTCGCCCGCCGACGGCTGGCGCCGCGCGCTGCCCTATCTGGCCGATGCGTTGCGGCGTGCCGGCGAGGTGGGCAAGGGCCTGGGCTGGCTGCGCGAACTGCGCCGCGCCGGCGTGCGCCGCATCCGCGGCGTGCGCGAGTTTCGCGCGCTGGGCGAAGGCCGCCTGCAGCAGATCGAATACACCACGCGGGACGGCCGCACGGTGCGCGCAGACGCGCACGTGTTGCTGGCCCACGAGGGCGTCGTGCCATCCATCCATATGACACGCGCGCTGGAATGCGAGCATACCTGGAGCGACCGCCAGGCCTGCCTGGCGCCCGTCCTGGACGACTGGGGCCAGACCAGCCGGACCGGTATCTATGTAGCCGGCGACGGCGCGGGTATCGGCGGGGCCACGGCGGCGACCGCGCGCGGCGAGATCGCGGCGCTGGGCATGGCGCTGCGCGCGGGGAAAATAGACGAAGCGGCAGCGGCTTCGGCGGCCGCCCCGGTGCGCCGGACCCTGGCGGACATGCTGCGCCTGCGCCCCATGCTGGACGCCATGTATCCGCCCCGGCCCGGTGTCTTCGCGCCCTCCGACGACACCATCGTCTGCCGCTGCGAGGAGCTCACCGCCGGCGATATCCGCAAGGCCGCGGACCTGGGCCAGCCCGGTCCCAACCAGATCAAATCGTTTACCCGCGCCGGCATGGGCCCTTGCCAGGGGCGCCAATGCGGGTACACCATCGCGCACATCCTGGCGGATAAACAGCGGCGGCCGGTGGCCGAAGTCGGCTTCTACCGTATCCGCCCTCCCCTCAAGCCGCTGACGCTGGGCGAACTGGCCAGCCTGGACACCGGGGACGACGCCAAATGAGCCATCGTGCCTACGATGCCGTCATCATCGGCGGCGGCCTGCATGGCCTTTCCGCCGCGCTGCACCTGGCGCGCGGCGGTGCCCGCGTCGTCGTGGTGGAAAAACACTGGGTCGGGCGCCACGCGTCCGGCGCCACTGCCGCGGGCGTGCGCACCTTGAATCGCGACCTGGGCGAACTGGACCTGTCGCTGGAAGCCATGGACATGTGGCACGGCATGGCGGGCCTGGTCGGCGACGACTGCGGCTTCCATGCGAACGGCCAGGTCTGCGTGGCGGAGAACCCGGCGGCGCTGGCGCGCCTGCAGGCGCGGGTGGACGGCCTGCGCGCGTCCGGCTACACGCACGAGGAAATCATCAGCCCCGACGAGCTGCGCCGCCTGCTGCCGGAACTGAGCACGCACTGCGTGGGCGCGTCGATCGCGCGCCGCGACGGCGCGGCCGATCCGCACCGCGCGCTGCGGGCCTTCCGCGCCAGCGCCCTGCAAGCCGGGGCGGAACTGGTGGAACATTGCGGCATCGTCGCCCTCGAACGGCGCGGCGCCGACTGGCGCATCGTCGGCGAAGGCGGCCGGGAATGGACGGCGCCGGCGGTGGTCAATGCGGCGGGAGCCTGGTCCGCGCGCATTGCCGCGCTGGTGGGCGACGATATCCCGCTGGCCACCAAATCATCGATGATGATGGTCAGCGAACGGCTGCGCCCATTCATCCGGCCGGTGGTCTCCATCATGGGACGGTCCCTATCCTTCAAGCAATCGGACCAGGGCACGCTGGTCATCGGCGGCGGCCTGCAGGGCATACCGGACCTGGACAAGGAAACCTCCACCGCGCGCATGCGCGTGCTGGCCAAGGGCGCGAAGGCGTCCACGGATCTGTTTCCCGCGGTGCGCGACATCCGCATCGTGCGCGTGTGGGCCGGACTGGAAGCCAAGACAGAAGATCTGCTGCCGGTGGTATGCCCGTCGCCCAATGCACCGGGCGTCTTCCATGCCTTCGGCTTTTCAGGGCATGGCTTCGAACTGGTTCCGGTCGTTGGCGCCGCCATGGCGGACCTGGTATTGCGCGGGCAAACCGCGCGCGCCATCCAGAACCTGGACGCGCGGCGGCTGATGCCGGGCCAGCCCAAGGACGCGGGCACGCCATGGGTAGCCGGGGCCGCGCGCACCGCCCCCGAAGCCTTGCCGGCATCCGTGCAAGGCACCGCGCAACGTACCGTGCAAGGAGCACCATCATGATGCGCTACGCCGTCAAGCGCCTGCTGCTGGCGATACCCACCCTGCTGGCCATGCTGACGGCGGTATTCGTCCTCGTCCGCCTGGTACCGGGCGATCCGGCCGCCGTCATGCTGGGCGACCAGGCCAGCGCCGCGGCGCTGGCGGCATTGCGCGAACGGCTGGGCCTGGACCAGCCCGTACAGTTGCAATACCTGCACTTCCTGCGCGACATGCTGTCGGGCAACTTCGGCGTGTCGATGGCCAGCGGTCGCACCGTGCTACAGGAAGTGGCCCTGGTACTGCCCTGGACATTGCAGCTGACCGCCGCGTCCATCCTGATCGGCGTGCTGTTCGGCCTGCCGCTGGGCATGTGGGCGGCACTGCGGCGCAACGCCTGGCCGGATTACCTGGGCCGCGTGCTGTCGTTGACGGGCCTGTCCTTTCCGGCCTTCGTCTCGGCGATCCTGATGCTGCTGGCCTTCGCCATCGAATTGCGCTGGTTCCCGGTCATCGGCAGCACGGTATCGGGCGACTGGACCGCGCAGCTGCGCGCGCTGGTGCTGCCGGCCTTCAACCTGGGGCTGATCATGACCGCTTATGTCATGCGCGTCACCCGTTCGTCCATGCTGGGCGTGATGGGCGAAGACTACGTGCGCACGGCGCGCGCCAAGGGCGTGCGCCCCTTGCGCCTGGTGCTGCGTCACGGCCTGCGCAACGCCCTGATCCCCATCGTGACCGTCGTCGGCCTGTATTTCGGCACGCTGATCGGCAACTCGGTCCTGACGGAGATCGTCTTCAACCGGCCCGGCCTGGGCAAGCTGATCCTGGGCGCGCTCAACACGCGCGACTACACGCTGCTGCAGGGCCTGATGGTGGTCTTCGCCGCCTGCGTCATCCTCGTCAACCTCCTGACCGACCTGGTGTACGGGC
The DNA here is from genome assembly GCF_057362025.1 of Bordetella sp. NCBI lineage: Bacteria > Pseudomonadati > Pseudomonadota > Betaproteobacteria > Burkholderiales > Alcaligenaceae > Bordetella > Bordetella sp. The sequence goes on from NZ_JBMQQZ010000004.1 coordinate 7,881, forward strand.
TGGTCGATCCCCGGGTGAAATACAAATGAGCGCCATCGCCGCCCCCGCTCCCGCCACCCGCCCCAACGCGCTATGGCAGGCCCTGCGCCGCAATCGCCTATCCTGGGTCGGCCTCGGGCTGCTGCTGCTGATCGCCCTGGTGGCCCTGCTGGCGCCGTGGATCGCGCCGCACGACCCGCTGCAGCAGAACATCGCCTATCGCCTGGACCCGCCTTCGGCGGAGTTCTGGCTGGGCACCGACAGCTACGGCCGCGACGTGCTGTCGCGCCTGATCTACGGGGCCCGCGTATCGCTGCTGGTGGGCTTCGTTGCCATCCTGATCGCGATGTCCATCGGCGCCTCGCTGGGCATCCTGGCGGGCTATGTCGGCGGATTGCTGGATCAATTCATCATGGGCCTGGTGGACGTGCTGCTGTCCTTCCCGACGCTGCTGCTGGGCTTGATGGTCGCGGCCATGCTGGGCGCCAGCCTGGAGAACCTGATCGTCGCCATCGCGATCACCGAGATCGCGCCCTTCGTGCGCGTGGCGCGGGCGCCCACCATCGCCTTGAAACAGCGCGACTTCGTCGAAGCCGGCCGGGCGCTGGGCTACGGTCCGCTGCGCCTGATGGGCGTGCATATCCTGCCCAACATGATCTCGGACGTGGTCGTGCTGGGTTCGCTGTGGATGGCGTCCGCGATCCGCACGGAAGCTTCCCTGAGCTTCATCGGCCTGGGCGTCCCGCCACCGGCGGCCACCTGGGGCGGCATGATCCGCGAGGGCTTCGAGAACATCCTGGATGCCTGGTGGCTGACCGTCTTTCCCAGTGTCGCGATCCTGCTGACGGTGCTGGCCTTGAACCTGTTGGGCGACGCGCTGCGCGACGCCATCGACCCCAAGCTGCGCTCGGAGCACTCATGACCACAACGGATGCCGTCCTGGAGCTGCGCGGCCTGCGCACGGAATTCCGTATCGGCGGCGCCTGGCACGCCGCCGTACGCGATGTCTCGCTATCGGTGGACCGGAACGAAACCCTGGCGGTCGTGGGCGAATCGGGCAGCGGCAAGAGCGTGACGGCGCTTTCGATCCTGCGCCTGCTGCCGTCCACCGGCGCCCGGCACGGCGGCGGGCAGGTATTGCTGGAAGGCAAGGACCTGGCCCCCCTGCCCGAAAAAGAGATGGCGCGCCTGCGCGGCGATGCCATTGCCATGATCTTCCAGGAGCCGATGACGTCGCTGAACCCGACGATGACCGTGGGCGACCAGATCGCCGAGGCCGTCCGCCAGCACCGCGGCATTTCCTGGCGCGAGGCGCGCGCCCTGGCGGTGCAGGCGCTGGAAGAGGTCAAGATACCGGCCGCGGCCAGCCGCTACGACGACTATCCGCACCAGTTCTCCGGCGGCATGCGCCAGCGCGTGATGATCGCCATGGCCCTGGCCTGCAAGCCCAAGGTGCTGCTGGCCGACGAACCCACCACCGCGCTGGACGTCACCATCCAGGCGCAGATCCTGAGCCTGCTGGCCGACCTGAAAACCGCGCGCGGCATGGCGGTGGTGTTCATCACGCACAACCTGGGCGTGGTGGCGCAGATCGCCGACCGCGTGGCCGTCATGTACGCCGGCGAGGTCGTCGAAACGGCCGACGTCGACACTTTGTTCGCGCGGCCCACGCATCCCTATACCGAAGCCCTGCTGCGCGCCATGCCGCGCGTGGATACCGACGCCGAGTCGCTCGAACCCATCGCCGGCAGCGTGCCGCCCATCACGGCCATCCCGCCGGGCTGTGCCTATGCGCCGCGCTGTCCGTTGCGGCAGCCCCGGTGCGACACGGCACGTCCCGCGCTGGAAGCCGTCGACGGCGCGCACCAGGTGCGCTGCCTGGTGCGCGCGCCATCGAAAGGACAGTCATGAACAGCACCCATACGCCTGTGCGGAACGACGAGCCGCACGCCCCCCTGCTCCAGGTAAACGGCCTGGTGAAGCACTTCCGCAGCGGCGGCGGCTGGCTGGGCGGGCGCCGGCAAACCGTCCACGCCGTCAATGGGGTGTCCTTCGACGTCGGCCGCGGCCAGTCCCTGGGGCTGGTGGGCGAATCCGGTTGCGGCAAATCCACCGTGGCACGCATGCTGCTACGCCTGATCGACCCCGATGCGGGCAGCATCCGCTTCGAGGGGCAGGACCTGGCGACCGCCGGCACCGCGCAACTGCGCGCGCTGCGCCAACGCATGCAGATCGTTTTCCAGGACCCCTATGCGTCGCTGAACCCGCGGCGGACGGTGCGGCAGACGCTGGCCGAACCGCTGCGCGTGCATGGCCTGGGCGATGCCGCCACGATCGACGCCAAGGTATCGCGCACCATCCAGGAAGTCGGGCTGCCGCTGTCCGCGCTGGACCGCTATCCACATGAATTTTCCGGCGGCCAGCGCCAGCGCATCGGCATCGCGCGCGCGCTGGTGCTCGATCCGCAATTGATCGTTGCCGACGAACCGGTATCGGCGCTGGACGTATCGGTGCAGGCGCAGATCCTGCAGCTGCTGGAACGCCTGAAGCGCGAACGCGGACTGTCCTTCGTGTTCGTGTCGCACGACCTGGGCGTGGTCCGGCATTTCTGCGATACGGTGTGCGTGATGTACCTGGGGCGCGTGATCGAACAGGGTCCCACCCGTCAGATACTGGACGCACCGCGGCACCCCTACAGCCGGGTGCTGCGCGACTCGTCTCCGGTGCCGGACCCGCGCGCCCGCATCGCGCTGGCGAAAATCAGCGGCGAAATCCCCGCGCCGACCAACCTGCCGGCGGGCTGCACGTTTCATCCGCGCTGCGCTAACGTGCGTCCCGATTGCGCCATGCACATACCGGAGCTGACGCACCGCTCGGGCGCGGCGGATCGGGTCGTGGCTTGCTTTTATCCGCTGGCGCCGGCGCAATAGCAAGCCGCTCGGGAACCGGGCAATCGGCTCAGACCTCGCCCAGGCGCATCAAGCGCCGGATCCGGTCCCGCTCCACCCGCAACATGGGGACAAGTTCGCCTTCGATGCGGGGCAGCGGGTATTCGTCGTCGTTCACCGAAAGCCCCAGCGACAGGCGGCGTGTATCGCCGTTGAACAGCGCTATGCCCACGGTGGTGACCTTGCGGTCCGAGTAATGGGCGATGGCCCACCGGTCTTCGGCCAGGTCCAGCGCCGAATACAAGGCGCTGTCGCGCGGCAGCGAACTGCCCACGCGCAGGTTGACCACCACGATCTTGCGCCGCTCTCCGTCGGAACTGGCGCGGGCGATGATGATGACCTCGTCCCTGCTCTTTTCCCCGATATTCACCGTGCCATTGCACCGGTTGGCCAACTCCTGCAGCGATGACTGAATGAACTCATTCACGCCTGTGTTGGCCAGCGCCGCGAAGCCGATCTCCAACAGTTGCGGCGTCAGCGACCACAGCGTGCCTTCCTTGCGCACATAGCCTTCCCCCTGCAGCGTGTTCAAGAGCCGCAGCACGGTGGAATGGGGCAGATCCGCCGCCTTGGACAACGCAGTTAGGGATTGCCCTGGGCCGCCGCGAAAACCCCGCAGAACCGCTAGACACCTCTGGACCGACCTATTATCATTCATTTGACCACTGCATGAAATTGTTGTTCATCTAGTGAACATTTTAGCCGGCTTGCCCGCGCATGGCAAGCCGCGACGATGTTCCGCAACGCGGATCGGGGGCAGCATGGGGTACAGGGTAGGCGTCGATATCGGCGGCTCTTTCACGGATTTCGCTGTCTTCGACGAAGACAGCG
>NZ_JBMQQZ010000005.1:0-29946 GCF_057362025.1 Bordetella sp.
CCGAGTTTCAGATGGATCCGCGGTACGCGGAAGCGTGGAAGCGCGTGCTCCTACTTTCCCACGGAAAGGCCGAGGTACGCTGCCTATGCCCCGGTTCCGGCGACAAGCGCCTCTCCATACACAGTCGTTCGAATTCCGATCGGTTCCACTTGGCCCGATTCCCTGAAACAGGCCCTGAACACAGTGAGGATTGCGTCTATTACGGCGTGGATCCCGGGATGTCGGGACTGGGATCATATCGTCGCGGTGTTGTTCAAGAACTCGACGACGGCAGCACGAAGATCAAGCTCAAGGTCGGCCTCCAACAGAAGGCATCATCGGCACCGGAAGATGCTGATTCTTCAGTAGAGGACAAGAAGCGCTCACCGACGGCCCGGGCTCGGTCTGGGCAAACCAGCATGACGTTGCTGGGGCTGCTGCACTACCTGTGGACGGCAGCTGCGCTCAATGTATGGGCGCCCTCGATGCAAGACAAGCGAAACCTCGGTGTACTGCACTACCACCTGCTGCGCGTTGCGAGCACTACGTACGCAGGTCGGGTGCGGTTGTCCAGCAATCTTGTCATCGCCACATCGGCGCCTGCTGGGGCGCAGGCAGATTTGAACAAGGCCAAGGCGATCGAGGCGATGAACCAACGCCGTCGCCTAGTCGTAATCGCGCCGCTGACCCAGTACCAGGCGGGGATGGAAAGTATGATCCGTCTACCGATCGCGGGCTTTCATGGCATTCCCCATCTTTCGCTTTCCGACGACAGCTGGAACGTGCTGAAGCGCCGCTTCGAGGGAGAACTTAACGGGTGGATGTCGGGCGACCAGGTCGTGGCAATTGCACAGACCGATGCGCCGCGGCCAGCAGCAGGTGTCATGCGAGCCCAGGTGGTGGATGCGGGCCTCATGCGCGTGACACAGCAATGGATTCCCATCGATTCGGGATACGAGGCGGCAGTCGCCAGCGCATTAGTCGCCGCCCAACGTCGTTTCGAAAAACCTCTGCGATTCGATGCTGGCGAGGACCAGGTCTTCCCCGACTTCTGGCTCAAGGACCGCGGGCGCGCATTGCCGATGGAGGTATGGGGCCTGACAGACCCGGAATATCTGGCCCGCAAGGAAAAGAAGACCTCGTACTACGACGAGACATATGGCGCCGGAAACTGGTGGCAGTGGGACGCCGCGTCGGGCGGGCCGATACCGCCATTCCCGTAGAAACTTCGGATGTCCGCGTTTGGCGTCGGAGACGTATTTCAGCACGCCCATTCGTGCGCACTTCCGACACGTACCCAGAACGCATAAGTGCAATTAATTTTATGGAGCGTACGAAATGAAGACGAATAGTGGACCTACCAAGACCGAGGGAAAGGCTACGTCAGTCTCCGGCCAGGATCGGCTGGTCCACGGAGAATTTGTGGCAGGGAATGATTCGGCGGTTCCCGAGGGTAGGCATGATGGAAGCTGAAATCGCCCTCACCCTCCAGGAGGCGGCCGAACGGCTGCACCTGTCGTACAGCACCGTCTTTGCCCGCCGGCGAGAGATCGCCTTCCGCCTGCCGGGCTCCCGCGTCTGGCGGGTGTGGCCATCCCGACTTGCCACCTTGACCGAAAAACGTTCCAATCTGACCCGGTTAAACCTGCGGGTCGGTGGAGATACGGAATGCCAATCCGCAAAGACCCCGATTCCGGCGTCTACCAGCTTGACCTCCGCACGCCAGGCGGCCAAAGAGTTAGACGCTCTACTGGCACGACCGACAAGAAAGCTGCGCAGGAATACCACGACCGACTGAAGGCCGAACTATGGCGCCAGGAGAAGTTGGGCGAAGAGCCGGACCACACCCTGGATGAGGCAGCCCTGGGCATGCTGAAGCTGTCGGAAGGTCAAAGCGACTATGACGCCAAGGTCAGACACATCACGTACTGGCGTGACGCCCTGGGCGGGTCTACGCCGCTTCGCTCTTTAACCGCTGGCGACATCATGCAGAAGTTGCCGACGCATACCACGCACAAGCACCGCAAACCCACGCCCGTCAAAGCAGCGACCAAGAACCGCTACCTTTCGACGATCCAGCGCACCCTGCACTTGGCCGCCGAATGGGGATGGTTGACCAAGGCGCCGAAGTTGAGCAAGTTCGAGGAACCGGACAAGCGCGTACGCTGGGAACCACCGGCGGTAATCGCACGCCTGATCGGCGCGATGACTCTGGAATGGATGCGAGACGTCAGTCTGGTGGCGGTAGCCACTGGCATGCGGGAGGACGAGCTTTTGTCGTTGCAGCCGCGGCACGTCGATTTGCCGCAGGCAAATGCCTGGGTGGTCGCCGAACAGGCCAAGTCCGGCTACGCCCGCTCGGTGCCGCTGAACGGCGACGCACTGAGTGTGCTGGAGCGACGCATCTCCAAGGCAAAGAAGTACGTTTTCGAACGGCCGTCACGCGACGGTGAGATCCGCAAGATTAGCCAGACCGATGCGCGCGTCCTGAAGCGAGCCTGCAAGGTGGTCGGAATAGAGGACTTCCACTTTCACGACCTGCGCCACACCTGGGCCTCCTGGCACGTCCAGCATGGCACCCCGTTGCTCGCGCTCAAGGAGCTGGGTGGCTGGGAGACGCTGGAGATGGTGCAGAAGTATGCCCACCTCGCGCCGTCGCATTTGGCCCACCATGCCCAGGCGGTCAACTTTTGGTCAATCTCGACCGAGGAAGAAAAAACGCAGCCGGCCAGGGCTGCGTTAATTGCTTGATACCACAGTGATTCTTTGGTGGGTCGTGCGCGACTCGAACGCGCGACCAACGGATTAAAAGTCCGCTGCTCTACCGACTGAGCTAACGACCCAACCGAAGCCCGCGATTATGACCTATGACCCCAGGCTTGTCAAAGCGAAGGGGGGCTTACCAGGCCGCGACCACGGCACCATGGTACTTGGTTTGAATAAAGTCCTTGACCGCCTGCGAATGATATGCAGCCACCAGTTTGGCGAATTCGGGACGGTCCTTGTCCTTCTCGCGTACGGCGATCACGTTGGCGTAGGGCGAATTCGGGGATTCCTGCGCGATGGCGTCGCGCTTCGGGTCCAGGCCCGCCTGCATGGCGAAGTTGGTATTGATCGCCGAGGCGTCGGTATCGTCGAGGGAACGCGGCAATTGCGCGGCGTCCAGCTCGATGAACCGCAGCTTGCGGGGATTTTCAGCGATATCCAGAGGTGTCGCTTTCAGTCCCACGCCGGCCTTCAACTTAATCAGGCCCTGGTCCTGCAGCAGAAGCAAGGCACGGCCGCCGTTGGTCGGATCATTGGGAATACCGATGCGGGCGCCCTCTTTCAACGCATCCAGGCTTTTCACCTTCTTGCTGTAGATGCCGATCGGGAAGATCACGGTTTTGGCGATGCTGACGAGCTTGTAGCCGCGATCCGCATTGGCGTTGTCCAGGTAAGGCTGGTGTTGGTAGCTATTGGCGTCCAGATCGCCGGCCGCGAGCGCCACGTTCGGCGTCACGTAATCGGCGAATTCGACGATGTTGATTTGCAGGCCCTCTTTGGCGGCCTGCGCTTTTACGACTTCCATGATCTCGGCGTGTGGGCCGCCTGTCACCCCGACCTTCAGCGGCTTGCCCTGCGCGAACGCGGCGGATGTGGCGGCCAGGCCGACCCCGAGGGCCAGCACGGCGAAGATTTTGATAGCGTTGCACTTCATGATTGCGTAGCGTCCTTAGCTGCGAGTTAACGATGCGACATGCGCCGAACGGCCCAGTCGCCAAGGCTTTGCATGACTTGCACCAGCACGATCAGGACGACGACCACCGCCGTCATGACGTCGGACTGGAAGCGCTGGTAGCCGTAGCGTATGGCGAGGTCTCCCAGTCCCCCCCCGCCGATGACACCGGCCATCGCCGAATAGCCGATCAGGCTGACGATGGTGACCATGACGCCGGCAACCAGGCCCGGCAGCGCCTCCGGCAGCAGCACTTTGGCGATGATCTGCGCGGGGGATGCGCCCATCGCGCGTGCCGCGGTGATCAGACCGGGATCGACTTCGCGCAAGGCGTTCTCGGCGATGCGCGCCATGAACGGGATGGCGGCGACGGACAGGGGAACGATGGCCGCCGTGGTGCCGATGGAAGTCTGCGCCACGAGGCGCGTGAACGGGATGATGTAAACCATCAGAATGATGAAGGGCAGCGACCGCGTGGCGTTGACGATAGCCGCGAGCACGCGGTTCACACCCGGGCGCTGCAGCATCCCGCCGCGGCTGCTCACGACAAGCACCACGCCTATCGGTATGCCCACCAGCACCGCGATGAAGCCGGACACGCCGACCATCAAAAGCGTTTCAAGCAGCGAAGTGGTGAGAGCGTCGATCAGTTGTTGCGGGCTCATGGGCTAGCTCTTGCACGGCGACGGCACGCGTCGCCAGGTCGGACGATGCCTGGTCCAGGGATTGCGGCGCGCCTTGGACCAGGACGAACGCCGTACCCACGGCGACACCCTGCACGTCCTCGATGCGCGCCTGGATCAGGCTGACATCCAATGAAAAATGACGGGATAGATGGGAGATGAGATCGCCCGTACCCTGGCTCCCGCCCAGGGACAGGCGCAACAGGCGCACGGCCGTATCGGGCCGTGCCGCGACCGCGTCGCGCATGCGCGCTTGCAGGGCCTTCAGCGTCGCGTCGGTAAGGTCGCTGGAGGTGGCCGCAGACACCATGGACCGGGTGACCTCATGGCGCGGCGTGGCGAAGATTTCCGCCGCGCTTCCCATTTCGACGACCTGGCCCTCCGACAGCACGGCAACGCGGTCGCAGACCTCGCGCACCACTTCCATCTGATGGGTAATCATCACCACTGTGATGCCGGTCTGCCGGTTGATATCGCGCAGCAGCGCCAGGATGTTGTGGGTCGTCTCGGGGTCGAGTGCGGAGGTGGCTTCATCGCTGAGAAGCACATCCGGTTCATTCGCCAGGGCGCGCGCGATACCCACGCGCTGTTTCTGGCCGCCGCTGATTTGCGCCGGATAGCGATTGCGCAGATGCTCCAGCCCGACCAGCTTCAACAGGCGCTCGACGCGGGCAGGGATATCGTCGCGCGGCACGCCGGCGATTTCCAGCGGCAGGGCGACATTGCCGTACACCGTGCGACGCGACAGCAGGTTGAAGCCCTGGAAGACCATGCCGATGCGCCGCCGCTGTTGCCGCAGCTGGTCCTCCGGCAGTCCGGTCAGGCACTGGTCGCCGATGGCGATGGTGCCCGCGTCGGGGCGCTCCAGAAGGTTGATGCACTGGACGAGCGTGCTTTTCCCGGCCCCGCTGGGCCCGATGATGCCAAACACTTCACCTTGCGCGATATGCAGGGTGATGTCGCGCAGGGCTTCGAAGCGACCATGCGGTGTCGCATAGGTCTTGTGGAGGTTCTTGATGTGAATCATGGCGCGACGACATTGTGAACGAGCGCGTTACGAAGCAGAACGACTGTTTCGTGCCGGCTTTATAACTTTTGATTATAAATCGCGCGCAGGCCCGCCCCGCCGGGTATGGCGGGGTGGGCTGCCGGATGGGATCAACGGGCGCGGGAGATACGGACCTCGGCGCCGCGGCGCTTGACCTCCAGTCCTTCGGACGGAAGGATGCGCAGGCCTTCCAGGCCCTTGATGTAGCTGGACCCCTGCATCTGCATGACGCGGATCTTGTTGCGCATGACGACAGGATTGTGCATCGGCATGCCGAACATCCAGACTTCATCGAGGATACGGGCGGAATTGAATTCGCCCGTGTGATGCGCCGCCGGCCCCAGGCACAGCATGTGGCCTTCGCGACCGAAGACGGGATACTGGCCCATGTCGCAGTTGACGGTCCAGACCGAACCGCCTTCGTAACGATGGCCGGTGTTCAGGTCCCACCATGCTTCGCCCTTGGGCAGGTAAACGCGCACCTCGTTGCCCGGCTTGACGATGGGGGCAACCAGCAAGGCCGGCCCCAGCAGATACTGCAGGTCCCAGGCATGGGCGTCCGCGTCATTGGGAAAAGCCATGGCCATCGAACGCTGCACCGGCAGGCCGGTACGCACCGCATCTTCCACGGCACCCAGCACGTAGGGAATCAGGCGGTAGCGCCACTGCAGCCAGGTCCTGGCATGGGTCAGCGTTTCCTCGCCGAAGGCCCACGGCATGAGCTTTTCCACCCCTTCGAAGAAGAAGTTGGATGAGAACACGCCGAAGGTCAGCCAGCGCAGGTAGAGCTCCGGTGTCATCGCGTCCGCGGGCGCCGCGGCATTGCCGATGGAATGGACCTGCACGGGCAGGCCGCTGGCGCCGATGGACAGCGCCGTACGCAGCGTGTGTTCCAGGCCATCCCAGTCGTTGCTGACACGCGGACCGTTCTGCCACGGCAAACGTTGGGCGGCCGGGAAGAGATCGGTGCTGGGCACCACCCCTTCCGGCGGCACCTTGTGGCCCGCCACGGCGTCGAACAGCGCACGCCGCGCCAGCAAGGGATAGATCGTGCGCAGGGCGGGGCCCGATTCGCCGCCGCGGGCGGTGATACCGTCCGGGATGGCCAGTTGGATATCGCAGGCGGGCGCATCCAGCCCGTCTTCGATCAACTGGCGCTGGCGTTCGGCCCAGAACGCATAAACGTCGCGGTTGGTCAGGTCCAGCAGCCCGAACGGCTGCCCGCCGGACACGCTATTGCCGTCGAAGACCTGGGCATTGCCGTCGTCGCGCGCAAGCAGCCAGCCGCGGTCTTCCAGTTCCTCGAACAAGGGGGTATGGCGCAGGACGCCCGGGAAGCCGGGCGCACATACATGCACATGATGCTTGTGGAACAAGGCGAACAACTGGCGCGCATCCGGAAAACGGGCGGCGTCCCATTCCACCTGGGCCTTGTCGGCCTGGAATGTCCAGGCGGCCGGTGGCGCGAGCTGCACGGCATCCAGCGGCAGTTCATGAGCGCGCAGGCGCTCGACCAGCGAGGTGGTCTGCGTCGCCATTTCGCCTTCGGCCTGACGTAGCCAGACGCCCATGGCCCACAGGACGGGCTGGCCGGCCCGACCGGTCAGGGCGGTGTACTGGTTCAGGATTTCGGCGGGCTCGCCGACGAAGAAGAACACGTCCAGCACGGCGTCATCCACCGTGACAACGTAGGCGTTATCGGCCGGTGCCGCGCCCAGGGCATGCTGCACCCGCCGCACGGTATTGACGTAGACGCCCCAGCCGGTGGGGCTCCACGCCAGCGGCAGCGCGCGATGTTCGGGATCGTCGGAAACGACGTTTTCGTCCCGGCGATTCAGGTCCCCCGGGGTTTCGCCGAGGCCGTAAATCCGATCCGCGGCGTCCAGCGCGAAGCTGACCGTCCAGACGGCTTCGCCGGGCTCGTCCAGCGCGTTGTGGCCAAAACCGGGCGCCTGCTCGGAGTCGTCCGAGATGAAAACCTGGTTGTCGCCCTTGAACAGGGCGATACGCACCGGATCGGTCAAGACCTCCAGCGCGGTTTCGCCCTGGACGATGCGCCAGCCTCCGCCATCGCGAGGCACGACGGTGGCTTCGCCGACGGCCTCCTGGCGGGCCAGCAGCATTTCCGCAATCGCCTTTTCCCGCGTGCTGGGTTTTTCGTCGCCCAGCGCATGAGGATGACCACAGCGGACCCGGAAAACCCCCGGTGCGTGGGCTTCGACCACAAAACGCAAACCGTCGCCCGTATCGAAGTCGATTCGGCTAGGGCGGGCAGTTAACAACTCGATGCTTTCGAGTTGATTTGTATGCGCAAAATCGAAGTTGGGCGGCACCGAGCATCCCCCGCTTAGCCAAAAAGCACCAAAAGGCGCTATTTTGACGGATTTGGCGCCTGAAATAAACTCGGCATTGGAATTGCGTCATGCGGTGCCGCAGCTTGACAGCCCGGCCAGACAATGGCTGACGCCGAAGCGGCCGCTCACCTGACCACGCGCCATCGCCGCGCACCGGGGCCACCGCGCGTCATCAGCCCCCCAAAAACCGTCAATTCTCGGTAATTCCCGGCTTCGGCACCAGCCGGCATTATCCGCGGCAAGCGCTCAGCGCGGCGCGATGGCGGCCAGAAGTTCGGATTCCAGTACGGCGGGCTCGGCGCACAATCGTGCCGCGATGATGTCGCCCGCCAACGCGGCCCAGCTCAAACCGCGCGAGGCATAACCCGTGGCGAGATAAAGTCCGTCGGCATGAGAGACCGGGCCGACCGCCGGCAGCCGGCCCGGCAGGACGGCGCGCCATCCTGCCCAGCCCGGCAACGTGCCGGCCGCGGCGACATATGGCGCCAGTACGTCCGGCTCCGCCAGCAACCCGGCGGCCTTGCCGATATTGACGACCTGACCCGCCGCCGTGACGCGGCTTTCCGTGGCGCCATGGGCATAGGTACTGCCGGCTACGCACCATCCCTGCACGGCAGGCAGCAGATAGCCCTCTCCGCCGACGATGCAGCGCGGGCCGCCCCCAAGACCGTGGTCCGAGAGCATGGTGACCTCGCCCGCCAGGGCATGCATCTGGGCCACGCGCGGCAGCGGGGCGAGCAGGCCGCTGGCGTGCAGGACATCGCGCGCGTCCAGCGCGTTGGCCAGTACGACGACGGGCGCCTGGCCGGCTTCGGCGCCAGAGTCCGCATACAGCCGCCATGTGCCGGATCGATGATCGAGGCGCCGGATGTTCGCCTGTACATGCCGGATGCCGGGTGCCGCCGCCAGCGCCTGGATCAACGGATGCGGCCGCACGAGCATGCCCGCCGCGAAGTGGAGCCCGCCGCGCGATACGGACAGCCCGGCCAGCTCGGCGGCCTCGACCGCATCGACGCGGCGTACCCAGGTTTCCGGAAAGCCCAGCGCCTGCAGCACGGACGCGGCATCCGCGGCGCGTCCGGCATCGCGCGATAACTGCAGCGTGCCGCACTGCCATGGCCGGGCATCCTCCGGCAGGGTGCGCCAACGGGCCAAAGCGCGCAGGCTGCCGGCCCGCGACAGGCGAGCCCGCGCGTTGTCGTCGCGCGCGACCAGCGGGGTCAGCGCGGCGGCGACATGCCCGCGATGCGACGATGCCGTGCCCTGCGCATCGAATACGGTCACGTCAACACCACGCAGATGAAGCGCCTGGGCAATCGCGGCCCCCGCGAGGCCGCCGCCGACCACGGCGACGCCGGACGGCGGCGTATCGGCGGCCGTCCGGACACCCGCATGGGTAGCCACCGTCATATGTGTCTTACCCGCGAAGCCCGGACGCTTTTTCACCGCAAAGCCGGCGTCCTGCAGCGCCCGCCGTACTGCCCCTGCGCTGCACCAGGTCGCCGCCGTGGCGCCCGGCGCGGCGTGGGCGGCAAGCGCGCGCATCAATTCCGGTGTCCACATCCGCGGGTTGCGGGCGGGCGCGAAGCCATCCAGAAAAAATGCATCGGCGACGAACTCGAGCGACGCGGCCATGATGCCCGCATCGCCGAATCCCAGCGTCAGCGTCACCGCGCCGTTTTCGAATTCAAGCCGGTGAACGCCCGGCAACAGGGGCGGCCATTGCGCGATGAGTTCGTCCGCCAGGTCCGGCACGGCACCGTCCGCGGCATATCGACGCAACAGGGCTGCCAGGTCGTCGGCGCGCAAGGGATGCGCCTCGAAGGACACCATGTGCAGACGGGCCGGCCGACGGGGATCGTCCCGCCAGGCACGCCACAGCGAGAGAAAATTCAAACCCAGGCCGAATCCGGTCTCGCAGACGGTGAACCCGGCGCGCCCCTGCCAGCGCTGCGGCAGAGCATTGCCTTGAAGGAATACATGGCGCGCCTGCGCCCACCCGCCGTCGGCCGCGTGATAAACGTCGCCGAACTCGCGGCTGCGGGGGACACCGCTCGCATCGAGGAAGGGTTCGGCCGGATTCAACGGCTGATAAGCAACAGTGGAGGGCTCGAACATGGACTATGCATCGTGAAGATTCAATGCGCGGCGTAGAATCGGGCTATGGGGCAGCGATCCCGCTACCCGAAGCACCGCGCCGCGGCCAAACCCTGATTATCTATCGCCAGACAAGCATGCAACCCTCCGCGCAAGCCCACTCTCCCAACGCGCAGCTGGACCTGTGCGCGGCCCTGGACGCCGCGGTGAAAGCCGCGCACGCCGGCGCCGCCATTTTGCAATCGTACGCGCATCACCGCGCCGATCTGGTGATCGACCGCAAGGCTCGCAACGACCTGGTATCCCAGGCCGACCGCGAAGCGGAAGCCGCCGTCATCGAGGAATTGCGCGAGCGCACACCGAAATACGGCATCGTCGCGGAGGAAACCGGTGGCAAGGTGGATGGCGTGGCGACCTGGTACATCGATCCGTTGGACGGCACCACGAATTTCCTGCACGGCATCCCCCACTACGCTGTCTCCATCGCGCTAATCGCGCATGCGGGAACCCGCGTGGGCGCGGGCGCGCCGCTGGCTGTCGATACGCCCGTCGTGGGGGTGGTCTACGATCCTTGCAGGGAAGAACTGTTCAACGCCATCTACGGCGTGGGCGCATGGCTGAACGGCCATCGGATCGCCTGCTCGCGCACGCAGACGCTGGACGACGCGGTACTCGCCACCGGCTTCCCTTTCCGGGACTTTTCGTTCGCGCAGCAATACATGCCCACGCTGCACGATGCCATCAACACGACGCGCGGCGTGCGCCGGCTGGGCGCCGCCGCGCTGGACCTGGCCTGGACCGCGGCGGGCCGCTACGACGGCTATTGGGAAATGGGGCTGGCGCCGTGGGATGTCGCGGCGGGAACACTGATCGTGCGCGAGGCCGGCGGCGTGGCCGAAGACATGTACGGCGTGGACAGCTGGCCCATCGGCGGCTATGTCGTGTCAGGAAACCCCTCGGTTGCCGCCGCGCTGAAGGCCATGATCGCGCCGCACTTGATCAAGAAACCGGCGGTCTGAAACACACCGCCGGACCCGTACCGCTCGCAATAGAAATCCGCTAGGGCACGACGGTCGGGCGCACGGCCGACGACTGAGCAGGCGCGACGGCCGGCCGCCCGGCGTCGCCGCGCAGCTCGCGCCGCAGGATCTTGCCGACGTTGCTTTTGGGCAGCTCGGCCCGGAACTCCACTTCACGCGGGCATTTGTACCCCGTCAGCCGTTCCCGGCACCATGCGTTGATTTCCGCCTGCGAGAGCGCGGCGCTGCGCGGCACGATGAAGACCTTGACCACTTCGCCGGAGCGCTCGTCCTCCACGCCGATGGCGGCAACCTCCAGGACATCGGGATGGGCGACGACGACGTCTTCGACCTCGTTGGGGTACACCTTGAAGCCCGACACGGTGATCATGTCTTTCTTGCGGTCGACGATGCGGATGTACCCTCGTGCGTCGATGGTGCCTATATCGCCGCTACGGAAATAGCCATCCGCGGTCATGACCTCTCGAGTTTCCTCCGGCCGTTGCCAATACCCGCGCATGACCTGCGGTCCCTTGATGCAAACTTCCCCACGTTCGCCCTCGGGCACCGGCCGGCCTTCATCGTCCAGGATCGCCACATCCGTAGAAGGCACGGGCAGACCGATGGAGCCGGAAAAGTCCAGCGTATCGGTGGGATTGACGGCCGCCACCGGTGCTGTTTCGGATAGGCCGTAGCCCTCGATAATGGGCCGGCCCGTCATGGCGCGCCAGCGCTCGGCCACGGTACTCTGCACCGCCATGCCGCCGCCGAATGTCAGGCGCAAGGCGGAAAAATCCAGCGCGGCGAAGGCGGGATTGTTGGCCAGGGCGTTGAACAGCGTATTGACGCCGGGGAAGATATTCACCGGCACATCGCGCCATGCCTTGATCAGGGCGGGCTGGTCGCGCGGATTCAGGATAAGCAGGTTACGCATGCCGGCGTGCATACCGTACAGCCCGCAGACAGTCATCGCAAAGACGTGATAGAGCGGCAAGGCGCTGATGATGGTCAGTTGACCGGCCACGTCGTGCAATGCGGGCCACGCGACCGCTTCGGTTTGCAAAACGTTGATCGCCAGGTTGCGGTGGGTCAGCATCGCGCCCTTGGGCGTGCCGGTCGTACCGCCCGTGTACTGCAGCACGGCAAGGTCGTCCATCGACAGGACCGGCGCCTCGAATCCATGCCGGCGGCCAATGGCCAGGACCCGCGTCAAGGGCAGCGCGCCGTCGATGCGCCATGCCGGCACGGCCTTTTTGACGTGCCTGGCCACCAGGTTCACGACGGTTTCCTTGACCCCGCCCAGCAGGTCTCCTACCGCGGTGACAACGATGTGGCGCAGGTCTCCCCGGTCCTGCACGTCCTGCAGGGTGTGCGCGAAGTTTTCCAGGACGACGATGACCTGGGCGCCACTGTCCGAAAGCTGCCGCTGCAGCTCCACCGGCCTGTACAAGGGGTTGACGTTGACCAATACGTGGCCAGCGCGCAATGTTCCCAGCATGCAGGCCAGATAAGCGGGAACGTTGGGCAGCATCAAGGCAACCCGGCTGCCGCGTTCCAGATTCAGCGACTGCAGCCATCCGGCAAAGCACTCCGCATGGCGGTCCAGCGCCTCGTAGAGAATGTCCGTTCCCATCGCCGTACAGGCGACCCGACTGGCGTAACGCTCGCATGCCCGGTCCAGCAAGTCCACCAGAGACACGTAGCCGTCGACGGAAACCTCGGCGGGGACCCCCGCGGGATATTCGGCCAGCCATGGACGCTGCATGGTAGATGTCTCCAATTTAATAAGGCCGGGTTTGATGATACGCTCGATCGTCCAGCCGCCCCGCCGTCCGTTGCGGCGTGCAGGGCGTCTCCGGCCTGATGGCCTGCCCTATTTTTGCCGCGCCCGCACGGGCGTGCAACCCAACGGTGCTCCATGAAACTGCTAGAACCCATCGTCGCCTGGCAGGCGGATCTCGCCGCCATACGCCGTGACCTGCATGCCCATCCGGAACTGTGCTTCGAGGAATTCCGGACCTCCGACGTAGTGGCCGCCAAACTCCAGGAATGGGGTATCGAAGTACACCGTGGCCTGGGCGGCACCGGCGTGGTCGGCACCATACGCGGCAATGCCGGCGGCACACGCGCGATCGGCTTGCGCGCCGACATGGACGCCCTGCCGATGCAGGAAATCAACACATTCGAGCATGCCAGCCGGCATCCCGGCAAAATGCATGCATGCGGGCACGACGGACACACGGCCATGCTGCTGGGAGCCGCCCGCTATCTTGCGGCACACCGGGATTTCGAAGGCATGGTCCACGTCATTTTCCAGCCCGCCGAAGAACACGGCGGCGGCGCCAAACGCATGATCGACGACGGCCTGTTCCGCGAATTCCCCATGGAAGCGGTATTCGGCATGCATAACTGGCCCGGCATGGCGCAAGGCTCGTTCGGCTTGACGCCGGGGCCCATCATGGCATCCAGCAACGATTTCCGGATCACGATTTCAGGCAAGGGATCGCACGCCGGGATGCCGCACCTGGGGGTCGACCCGGTCATGGCCGCCGTGCAACTGGCGCAATCGCTGCAGACGATCATCACGCGCAACCGCAATCCGCTCGATGCCGCCGTCCTGAGCATCACGCAGATCCACGCCGGCAGCGCGGACAACGTTGTGCCCACCGAGGCCGTCATGCGGGGCACGGCGCGCACGTTCACGATGGAATCGCTCGATCTGATCGAACAGCGCATGCGCGATATCGCCGTGCATACTTGCGCCGCGCTGGGATGCAACGTGGACTTCGACTTCCAGCGGCACTATCCACCGACGATCAACCATCCCGCCGAGGCGGCCGTATGCGCCGACGTGCTGCGCGAGCTGGTCGGCGCAGACAGCGTCGATGACCATGTGCAGCCTTCGATGGGCGCCGAAGATTTCGCCTTCATGCTGCAGGAGATTCCCGGCTGCTATGTCTGGATCGGCAATGGCTGGGGCGAACACCGCACGGCGGGCCATGGAATGGGCCCCTGCATGCTGCATAACGGCAGCTACGATTTCAATGATGACCTGCTGGGACTGGGCGCCACGTACTGGGTCCGCCTGGCCCTGGCCCGCTTGAGCCGGCCAGTCGAGGTGGGAGCACGCTAGGCACGGCACATTTCGAGAAATAGCGAGGCCGCGCGGGCCGGGGCGGAGGCGTGCGGCAACAGGATACTGAGCATGCGGCTCAAGCCCCCGCCGCCGATCCGCAGCGCGACCAGCGCCCCATCCTCGTGGCGCATCGACATGACCGACACGAAGCCGATACCCAGCCCGGCGCGAACGGCCTGCTTGACGCCTTCGACGCCGGCCAGTTCCAGCGCTACGTCGGGAACCAGGCCTTCGGCATGGAAGGCGCGCTCGACCAGACCCCTGACGCCCGACCCCTGCTCCCGCATCACCAGCGAATACTTGGCCAGGTCCGCGAGCCGAACCTGGCCGCGCCGAGCCAGATCATGGTCGGCCGGCACCACGGCCACCACCTCATCGGCGCGCCATTCATAGACGGCGGTATCGGCGGGCAGTCCCGTCGGGACATCGCCCTCGATGAAAGCCATGTCCAGCTGCGCCAGGCGCTGGACGATTTCGCGAGTGTTGCCGTCCGACAGCTGCAACGCCACCGCCGGGTAACGGGCGCGGAATGTGGCGACCAGGCCGGGCAATACGTAGCTGGCGGGCGTCGTACTCGCGCCCAGCCGCAACGAGCCGGACGCGATGCCCCGCCATGCGTCGCGTACGCCCCGCGCCAAGGCATAGGCCTGCCGCAACTGGCGCGCATGCTCGACCAGCTTATCGCCCGCCGAGGTCAGGGCGATACCGTGGCCGCTGCGGCGATAGAGGGGTTCGCCGAACCACTCCTGCAAGGCGCGCAGCTGACCGGAAACCGCCGGTTGCGATAGATGCAACAGTTCGGCCGCGCGGCTGATATTGCCCGTCTCGGCGACATAAGCGAAGGTCAGCAGTTGTTCAGGAGTCATGGTGGGTGCACGCCAAGGCGAGGACAGCTAGGCTGGCCGGGACGACTGTGCCCGCGGGCACGCAAAGATATCGGAATTTCGGATATTTAACATCCGAATTAATAATTTTTCAAATGATACCCCGGCGCCTACATTACTACCTGGTATTAAGGTTGGCGGCGCAGTCATGACAGGGACGGGCGTCCCCGTCGCCTCCGGCCGAGGAATCCCATCATGAACACCACCACCGCCGGCCTGCCTGTGGCCACGCCATGGCGCGACAAGCTGAATGGCGTTTTCTTTGTTGCCTTGTTGTCCGTCGCGGTCGTCCAGCTGGCCGACCTGCCCTTTCTGCGCAACCTCGGTTTTTCGCCGCTGGTCGTGGGCATCGTCTGCGGCATGGCGTATGGCAACCTTCTGCGGGGCACCATGCCGCACGAATGGGGGGCCGGCGTCAATTTCGCCGCGCGCCGGCTGCTGCGCATCGCGGTGGCATTCTACGGCTTGAATATCAGCATCCAGGAAATCGCCGCCGTGGGCCTGCCCGGCCTGGCGGTTTCGGTGGCAGTCGTGGTCAGTACGCTGGCGATCGGCACCGTCGTGGGCCAGCGCTTGCTGGGACTGGACCGCGATACCGCCATGCTGACGTCGGCCGGCAGCGCCATCTGCGGCGCCGCGGCCGTGCTGGCCTTCGAGCCCACGCTGCGCGCCCAGCCGCACAAAAGTGCGGTGGCGGTCGCCACCGTCGTGCTGTTCGGTACCCTGTCGATGTTTCTTTATCCGGTGTTCTATCACGCCGGCTGGCTGCACCTGGATACGCAGCATCTGGGTATTTATATCGGCGGAACCATCCATGAAGTCGCTCAGGTCGTCGGCGCCGCGAGCAATGTGGATCCGGCAACCACCGAGGTCGCGACCATCGTCAAGATGACGCGCGTCGCCCTGCTGGTGCCGGTGCTGCTGGTATTGGGCTTGTGGCTGCGCCGGGCCGCCGGCGCCAGGTCCGACGCGACCCATGCCGGCGCGGCGCGCCTGCCCATTCCGTGGTTCGCCATCGGATTCCTGGCCCTGGCCGTTGTCAATTCCCTGCATATGCTGCCCGCCGACGCGCTGGCGCAACTGCGCAGGCTGGATGTCTTCGCGCTGACCATGGCGATGACCGCGCTCGGAATAGAAACGCGCTTTGGCCAGATCCGCAAGGCGGGACCGCGCGTGCTCGCCCTGGGTTTCATTCTGTACCTGTGGCTGATTTTCGGCGGTTACGGCCTGGTGTGGCTGGTCGGCTGAACGATCGGGCGGTTGTCACGCGACGGGGACGAATTTCCGTCATAATCGGCCGGTTGTCCGTCAGGAGCCGGTTCATGTCCGCCAGTAAAACCTCGCCATTCGTTGCCCTGCCCGCTCATCGCGAGGCCGTCCTGCGCGTCATGCCCATGCCCGCCGATGCGAACGTGCATGGCGATGTGTTCGGCGGCTGGATCATGGCCCAGGTCGATATCGCAGGCTCGATCCCGGCGGCACGACGCGCGGCCGGCCGTGTCGCCACCATTGCGGTCAACAGCTTCATCTTCAAAGAACCCGTATTCGTCGGCGATCTGTTGAGTTTTTACGTCGATATCGTGAAGACGGGCACGACCTCCATCACCGTAGACGTCGAGGTCTACGCGCAGCGCCAGCGCCTGGACGCGGAAGTCGTGAAGGTCACGGAAGCCACCCTGGTCTATGTCGCGACGGACGATGCCCGCCGCAGCCGCCCCCTGCCCGCGCTATAACGGACGCCGCGCGCATGACCGAAGTCGATCTTCCACACAAACCGGCCGCTGCGCCGCGCCGCCTGGATCCCGAGGACGCCCAGCACGCGCTCGCCGAAGTGCAGGAATTGCTGCGCCGGCAGGAACTGGTCGCCAGCCTGGTGCACCGGCAGGAAGAGGGCGACACGCGCCAGGACCTGGTCGAACAACTGGTACAGCGACAGCACGAAGCCGAGCTGAAGGCACTGGTCGACGCCCTGCATCCGTCGGACATCGCATTCATCCTGGAATCGCTGCCCAAGGACGAGCGACAGGCCGTCTGGAAACTGGTCAGCTCGGAACACGATGCCGACGTCCTGCTGGAAGTCGAGGATTGGGTCCGCGAGTCGCTGATCGAAACGATGAACCGGCAGGACCTGGTCGCGGCGACCGAAAATCTGGACGCCGACGAACTGGCGGACCTGGCACCCGATCTACCGGCCGACGTCGTGGCCGAAGTGCAGAAAGGCCTGACCGACGAAGAGCGCGCGCAATTGCTCGAGGCCATGGGGTACCCCGAAGACAGCGTCGGGGCCATCATGGATTTCGAGATGGTGCGCGTGCGCGAGGACGTGACCCTCGAAGTCGTGTTGCGCTACCTCCGGCGCCTGCATGAACTGCCCAATCACACCGACCAGATTTTCGTGGTCGACCGCCAGGACAAGCTGCAAGGCACTCTGCCCTTGTCGACCTTGCTCGTGAGCGAGCCCGAAACCGCCGTACGCGACGTGATGACCACGGACTACCTGACGCTGGCAGCCCTGGACTCGGACGCCGACGCCGCGGGGGCCTTCGAAAGATACGACCTGGTTTCGGCCCCCGTGGTGGACGACCAGGGCCGCCTGATCGGACGGGTAACCATCGCCGACGTCGTGGATGTCATGCGCGAGGACTCGCAGGAACAGGCCCTGTCGCGCGCCGGCCTGCAGGAAGAGGATATTTTCGCTCCCGTCGCGATGGCCTTGCGCAATCGGGCGCCCTGGCTGCTGTTCAACCTGTGCACGGCGGCCACGGCGTCATTCGTCGCCTCCCGCTTCGAAAACACGGTCAGCCATATCGTCATCCTGGCCTTCCTGATGTCCATCGTTGCCGGCATCGGCGGGAATTCCGGCAACCAGACGATGACCATGATCATCCGGGCCCTGGCGGTTGGCCGCATCACCGGCCGCAACCTGTGGCAGCTGGTCAAGCGCGAACTGCTGGTGACACTGCTGGTGGGCTTGTGCGGCAGCCTGGTGGCCGCACTGTTCGCGTGGACGATCTCCGGTTCCGTGTCCATCGCTTTGGTCATGATGGCGGCCATGATCTGCAATATGCTGGTCGGCGCATCGGTCGGCGTGCTGGTGCCGATGCTGCGCGATCGATTCGGCAAGGATCCCGCGATCGGGTCTTCGGTATTGCTGACCTTCGCCACCGACTCGTTGGGTTTCTTCATCTTCCTGGGATTGGCAACGGTGTTCCTGCTGTAGGAACGCCAGGACAGTCCCCCACCCGGCATCCGCACGCGGCTTCCACGACTCATCAACGGCATACCTGGCAAGGAGCCGCGAGCCGTTGCAATCGCTTGCGGACGCGCCAGTTTGTGCAGGCACTTCCATGCCGCCGCGGTGTCACATGACGTTCACCAACTATCGTTTTCCGCAATGAAACGTTCCTTCGTCCGCGCCGCCCGGCGTGCCAGCGCCACCGCGTTACTGACAGCTTCGGCCGCCTTGCCCTTCGGGGCACACGCCTGCGATAACGTGCCCGACTGGGCGCAAAGCGCCTGCGCCCGCCTGGACCAGATATGGACCCAGGGCAACGACGAGCTTTATTTAAGCGGGTACGCGTGGCATAACCGCGCGGCGTACTCCGCCGACAAGATCAAGTCTTTCCGCGAGGAAAGCTGGGGCGGCGGCTGGGGCAAAGGTATTTACGACGAGGACGGCGACTGGCAGGGGCTGTACGGCATGGCCTTCCTGGACTCGCACGGCCACGTCGAACCCATCGCGGGCTACGGCTACCAGAAGATAGGCCGCGTCGGCCAGAATTGGCGCTTCGGCATCGGCTACACCGCGTTCCTGACGGCGCGCCAGGATATCTTCCACTACATCCCCTTCCCGGGAATACTGCCGCTGGCGTCGGTGGGCTATGACAAGGCCACCTTCTACGCCACCTACATCCCCGGCGGAAAAGGCAATGGCAACGTGCTGTTCATGTTCGGGAAGTGGACCTTCTGAAGCCCGGACGGCTCAGAATGCCAGCGTAAGCCGCTTCACCAGTTCGCCCAGGCGGCAATCGCTGATGCCATGGTCGCGCAAAGCGCGCTCCGTTTCGAGCACGTACTCCAGGCAGGCGCCGGAACGGCCGACCGCAGTACGGATGATGTCCAGCCGCCGCTCCTCGGCGACGTCGCCGGCGTAGTCCGCGCAGGCCCGATTCAAAAGGAATGCCAGGCCCGTCACCTGGCCTTGCTCGCTATGGCAGGTCAGCCAGCGGGGCGTGTAGGCCTCGCCTATCATCTCGCGCTCCCATAGCGCCGAGAAAGCGGCCGGCACGTCGGCGGCGCCGATGCGAAAGACGACGCCCCGGCAACAACCGCCTCGGTCCAGCCCGAAGACCAGTCCGGGCACCAGGTCCGAACCGCGGTGATGACGCGACCAAAGGCAAAGCGACCGGTGATACCCGTGGATGCTGGCCAGCCGCCGCTCCTGCCAGGCAAAGCCGGGCCGCCAGATCAGGGAGCCGTAGGCAAACACCCAGAGATCGTCTGTGCCGTTCCAGCATCCGGGAAATCCAGGCGGTAAGGTGGACTGCCCGGTAGCCCCGCGCCCGGCTCCGGCGACAGGCATGGCGGCGGGAAACGGTGCGGCGGGATCGTCGGAAGGAACCGCGGACATGCTGGTCTATCTCTATCGGCGTGCGAGGTTGAACGATGAAGATCGTACGCCCACGCCAGAGAAAAAAACTTGCAAGTTGACGGTACTGGAATCAACTGAAAAGAAAATTGCATTCCCGTTGTGAAGCCACAACGAAAAGCTTTTCCCTACGCATCCCCTACAGGCCGTCCAGGGGGAGTTCCGTGGTGCTTTTAATCACTTCCATGGAAAAGCTGGCACTGACGTCCAGCAGGTCCACCGCTTCGATCAACCGGCGGTAGAAGCGGTCATAGGCCGCCATGTCTTCCACCATGACCTTCAACAGGTAATCGATGTCCCCGGCCATGCGGTGGAATTCGACCACATTGGGCAAGGCCTGAACGGCGTCGATCAGTCGGCGCGTCCATTTGACGCTGTGCTGGCTGGTTTTGATGGTCACGAACACCGTCAGTTTCAAGCCCAGGGCGTTGGGATCCAGCAGCACGGCATTGCGGGCGATGACGCCGTCCTCCCTCAGCTTCTGGATGCGGCGCCAGCAGGGCGTCACCGACAGATTGACCTGTTCGGCAATTTCCGCGACCGAGCAACCGGCGTCTTTCTGCAACAGGCTCAGGATCTTGATATCGGTCTGATCCATGGAATTTCCTCCGCGTCGGGCGCCATCTTGCCCTTTCCGGGGAGCCGCGTCCATCGGAGGCCCGCCCCCGGGGTTTGTGTTAAACCACCGGGATCATGCCTGCCGACGTCCAACGCTATCCCTCGCTATCGCATTGGGGCGCCTACACCGCCGTGGTAAGCGACGGCCGCCTGCTCGCCTGCGAGCCTTTCCACCGCGACCGGGCTCCCTCCCCCATGATCCACACCATGCCGGAGATGGTGCACTCGCCCCTGCGCGTCGCCCGGCCGGCCGTGCGCGAAGGATGGCTGCGCCGGCGCGGCACGGGAGAAGGCCGGGGCACCGACCGCTATGTGGAGGTCGGCTGGGATACCGCGCTGAAGCTGGTCCATGAAGAGTTGGCACGGGTACGCGCCGCGCACGGTCACGAGGCGATTTTCGGCGGGTCCTACGGCTGGGCCTCCGCCGGCCGCTTCCATAACGCCATGAGCCAGACCCGCCGCTTCCTGTATGCCGGCGGCGGCTGCACCGACCAGGTCGGCAATTACAGTTGGGGCGCCGCGCAGTTCCTGCTGCCGCACGTGATCGGCACCTGGCAGCCGCTTACCGGCAAGGTCACGGATTGGAGCAGCGTGGCCGGGCACACCGATCTGGTGCTGGCTTTCGGCGGCATGCCGCTGCGCAACGCGCAGGTCATCGCGGGAGGCGCAGGCGAGCACACGACCGCCCACTGGCTGCAGCGCACGGCCGCGCGCGGCGCGCGCATCGTGGTTATTTCGCCCACGCGCGGCGACATGCCGGCGGACATCGCCGCCGAATGGATACCGATACGGCCCAATACCGACGCGGCGCTAATGATAGGCATGGCCTGTGTCCTGCTGGAATCCGGCCGGCACGACGCCGACTTCCTGGCCCGCTATTGCGAGGGCTTCGAGCGCTACGCGGCCTATCTGCGTGGCGATAGCGACGGACAGGCAAAAAATGCGCAATGGGCCTCGGCAATCTGCGGCGTACCGGCGGAACGGATACGGCGGCTGGCGCTGGACGCGGCGGGATGCCGTGCGCTGGTGAATTGCACATGGTCGCTGCAGCGCGCGCACCATGGCGAGCAGCCCTATTGGGCATGCATCGCCCTGGCCGCCATGCTCGGGCAGATCGGCCTGCCGGGCGGTGGATTCAGTTTCGGCCTGGGCTCCATCAATAGCGCGGGCAACCCGCGCGTCGATGCCGCGGTGCCGGAGCTGCCGGAGGGCCGCAACCCCGCGGCGCGATCCATACCCGTGGCCCGCGTCGCCGACATGCTGCTGCACCCGGGCGCGCCGTACCGGTTCAACGGCGAGGAATACCGCTATCCGGACGTGCGCCTGGTTTACTGGGCGGGCGGCAACCCTTTCCACCACCACCAGGACCTGAACCGCCTGCAAACCGCATGGCAGCAGCCGGAAACCATCGTCGTCCACGAAACCTGGTGGACACCCACCGCGCGACGGGCGGATATCGTGCTGCCGACCACCACCACGCTGGAACGCGACGATATCGGCGCATCCTCGCGTGACGGCTATGTCTTCGCGATGCACCGCGCCCTGCCGCCGCAGGGGCAGAGCCGGGACGACTTCGACATTTACCGGGAACTGGCTGCGATGGGCGGCTACGAGACCGCCTATACCGAAAACCGCGACGCCTGGCACTGGCTCGCACACATGTACGAAGTTATGCGGGCCCGCTGGGCGCGGGCGGCCGACCTGCCCGGCGCACCGCCGTTCGAGGAATTCTGGCGACAAGGGTATGTGGCTTTGCCACCGCCGCGCCGCGACTTCGTGCTGTTCGAGGATTTCCGCCGCAATCCAGGCGCGCACCGGCTGCGAACGCCGTCGGGCCGCATCGAGCTGTATTCCGAGCGCATTGCCGGTTTCGGCTACGACGATTGCCCCGGCCATCCGGCCTGGCTCGCGCCGTCCGAGTGGCTGGGCGCGGACGCCGCACGGCATAGCCCGCTGCATTTGGTCAGCAGCCAACCGGCGCATCGGCTGCATTCGCAGCTGGACCCCGCCGCCCTGTCCCATGCCGGCAAGATCCATGGCCGGGAGCCCGTCCGCATCCATCCCGCCGATGCCGCGGCACGCGGCATCGGCGACGGCGCGCTGGTACGGATCCACAACGGGCGCGGCGCCTGCCTGGCGGGTGCCATCGTCGATGACGGCGTCATGCAGGGGGTGCTCGTCATGTCGACGGGGGCCTGGTTCGACGCCGACGACGCGACGCTGGAGCGGCACGGTAATCCGAACGTATTGACGCCGGATATCGGCACCTCGCAACTGGCCCAGGGCAGCAGCGCCTTGTCGGCCCTGGTCGACGTCGAACCATGGCACGGCGCCGCGCCGCCCGTGCGGGCCTACGAAGTGCCGGTCATCGACGGCGAATAGGGGCAACCGAAGCGATCGCGCAAGGGCATTCCAATATCGCGCGATCGTGGGGCCAAATCAGCAATTTTTTTGCTCTCCCCTCCCGGTAGCATGGAATTGAACCGTTATGCGGAAAAAAAACCATGCAACATCTTTCTCCGCCCGCGGCGCTTGCGCCGCTCTGCGACTCCATTCTTGCCGCCGGCCATCTGTCCAGCGAGGGACTGCTGGGCGCACTGGCCAAGGGCGTGGCCGATGCGGACCCCCACGGCGCGCTGGACGCGGTCTGCCCGGATGCCCTGGCGGCGCCGCGCGGCGCTTATTCCCGCCATGTCGCCTATGCCGACCCGCACGGGCGTTTCACCGTCGTCTACCTGGTGTGGCCACCGGGGCAATTCAGCCCCGTGCACGGACATCACACCTGGTGCGCCTACCGGGTCGTCAGAGGCGAATTGCGCGAAACCCTCTATACCTGGGACGAGAGCGCCCAATGCGCGCGCGCCCGACGCGAAGTGCGCCGGCTGCCGGAAGATATCGTCACGGCAGCCCCCGGCCTGGGCCAGATACACCGCCTGGGCAACGCCGGCGATAGCGTGGCGATATCGCTGCACGTCTACGGGATCGACGAAGCGGCGCTCACCACAGGGGTCAACCACGTCGTGGCGAGCATGCCGGCGGCGGCGACCATGGCGGCCGCCGCCTGACCATCGGCCTGGCCGGGCTGGCCGAAGCGGGACCGCCACCGGCCACGGGCGGTCCTAGCCCATCCACTGGCTGACCGGCGCTGCGGTATCCTGCAACGGCTGGGCCAGCACGTCGACCAGCGCCGGGCCATCGTGTTCCATGGCCGCGCGCAAAGCCGACTCAAGCTGCGCCGGGTCCTCCACACGCCAGGACTTGACCCCATAGGCCTCAGCGATGCGCGCATGGTCGGTACGCTCGAAATCCACGCTGTAGTAGCGCTGGTCGTAGCCGGCCTTCTGGCTGGCCTTGATCCATCCGTATACCGAATTGGAAAACACGATCATCAGCAGCGGCGCCTTGTGGCGCACCACGGTTTCCAGTTCGCCCACCGTGAAACCGAAACTGCCGTCCCCCATTACGGACACGCATTTGGACTGCGGACGGCCGAACCACGCGCCAAACGCCGCCGACAGGGAATAGCCCAGCGCGCCGTGGGCGCGGTTGGTGATGAAATGCCTCCCCGGCCGCGCCGCGTCGAAATACGCCGAAAAGTATGGGCATGGCGTGCCAGGATCGGCGCACACCACCGCGTCATCAGGCAACAGTCGATTCAGTGTCTTGACCACGCGCTCGGGGCGGATGGGGCGATCGGAGGAAGACGCCAGCCCATCGAGCTGGGCGGCACGGGCCGCCTGGGCCTTGCCTGCCAACACCGCGCCATCGACGGCGTCGGCGCGGCGCCGGCCCAGGCGCGGAGTCACCTCCGCGATCAGGGCCTGCAGCGCCAGCCGGGCATCGCCGACCATGCCGACCTCCGTGCGATAGTTCGTGCCGACGACCATGGGGTCCACATCGATGTGGAGGATGGTCGTATCGCGGCCGGGAAAGCGCCAGTGCTCGGTGGACGTCGACCCCGCCCGGCAGCCGATGAACAGCACCACGTCAGCCGCCGCCACCACGTCGCGGGTGGCCATGATGCCGCCGTTCGATCCGACCACGCCGGCATTCAGCGGGTGCGTGTCCGCCAGGCTGCCCTGGCCGCTGACCGTTACGCAGACCGCCGCCTTGAGGGATTCCGCCAGCGTTTTCAGGTCCTCGCACGCCCCCGCGATGACGACGCCGCCGCCGCAGATGAAGACCGGCGCGCGCGACTCCGCCAGAATGGCGGCCGCCCGCGCGATGTCGGCGGGATCCGGCGCGTAGCGCATGGCGGGAAAACGGCTGTGCTCGGGCTGAGCCCAGATGTCGGTCGCATCGAGCTTCTGCTTCATCACGTCGTAGGGGAAGCATAGGTGCGCCGAACCGGCCTTGCCGCCGGTCATGGCGCGGAACGCCGCGCGAACCATGCCGGGAATCTGGTCGGCGCGGTCTATGGTGCGATTCCATTTGGTCAAGGGCCGATACAGCGCTTCCTGGTCCAATTCCGTCAAGGGATAGCGCCCACGCGAACCGACCGCCACGTCAGACGTAATTCCCAGCACCGGTATCGACGATTCGTTGGCTTCCACCAGGCCTGGCAACAGATAGGTTGCGCCCCCGCCGCTGGGCCCTTCGCACACCCCGACCTTGCCGGTGACGCGCGCATACGCATCGGCCATGTAGCCCGCGCTGCGCTCGTCCCGTGTCAGCACATGCCGGATACCGTGGTCCAGGCGGTACAAGGCGTCATAGAAAGGCAGGCTGGTGTCGCCGCACAGCCCGAAAATATGCTTTACGTCGTAGGCCTGGAGCATGCGCACCATGGCTTCCGCGCCATTCAATTGATCCATCTCAGTTTTCCAGGTTGATGTGATTGGTCTTGATGAACTGGTCCCAGCGCTGGTATTCGCGCTTGACGTAGGCATCGAGGGCCGGGCCGTCCGAACCGATGACCTCGAATCCCGCCTCGGTCAGTTTGCGGCGCACTTCCGGATCGGCGAGCACGGCCTGGAAATCCGCGGTCAGGGCGTGCACCGTTGCCGGCGGCGTCTTCGCGGGTGCGAACATGCCGCTCCAGGAGTAGGCCTCGAAGCCGGGGAAACCCGACTCGGCAACAGTGGGCACATTGGGCAGATCCGGCAGCCGCTTGTCGCCCGCCACAGCCAAAGGCTTGATCTTTCCGGCCTGGATTTGCCCGCGCAACGCGGCATAGCTCAGCCACGTCATATCGGCCTGGCCGCCGACCACGGCCTGCACCGCCGGTCCGCCGCCACCATAGGGCACATGCAGCAGATCGACGCCCGACAGGCGCTTGAGCTGTTCGGGCGCGAGATGATTCAGCGAGCCGACGCCGGTGGACGCAAAGTTGTACTGCTTGCGCGGATTCTTGCGCGCCGCGTCGAAAAATGCGCTCAGGGTATCCCCCGGCACGTGGGGATTGGCGCCGATAACGAGCGGAAAGCGCACCGTCTGGCTGATGCCCACGAAATCCTTGAACGTGTCGTAGGGCAGATTCGGCTTCGCGGCCGGATTGATCGCGTGATTGTCGAAGCTGACGAGCAGCGTATTGCCATCCGGCGCGGCCCGCGCCACGAACGCGGTCGCGATCTGGCTGGCCGCGCCCGCGCGGTTTTCCACGATCACCGTACGCCCGTGCATGCGTTCGGACAATTTGGGCTGCATGATGCGCGCGAGGATGTCCGTACTGCCACCGGGCGGATACGGCACGACCAGGATCAGCGGCTTGACGTCGGCGGCGCGGGCGGCCGGCGCGGCGGCGAAGGCGCCGCCTACTGCCACGCAGAGCGCCGCCGCGATGATGCGGCGCCTGCCGGCCCGCCCCGCAATGGAAGGATTCTTGGTTGCGGACATGATTTCCCCTTGTGGTTGTCAGGCTTTGTCTTCGAGCTGGTCCCGCATATAGATCGTCGAAAAACCCGTTCGGATAACATCGGTGATCTCGTCCAGGCGGCGGCCGATGTGGCGCGACACGAGTTCCTGAAGCAGCGCATCGTCGCGCGCGCGCAGTGCATGGACGATGCGCAGGTGTTCGGACTGGGTGTGCGCGCGGCGGCCCTGCCGCATATCGATCCAGCGTACGAAATGGATGCGCGCGTTGACGCTTTCCAGGCTGCGCACGAATTCCTCGTTGCCCGTCAAGCCAGCCAGCGCGACATGGAATTGCTCGTCCAGGGCCAGCAGGCGCACGGCATCGGCGTCCTCCGGCACATCCCGCGATGCTTCTACCTGGGCTTGCAACGCATCCAACTGGGCATCCGTGGCGCGCTCGCAGGCGGCGCGCACGATGCCGCATTCGAGCACCGAGCGGTATTCGTAAAGGCTGTGTATCTGCTTGGCGTCGAGCGGGCGGCCGATGAACCCGCGATTGACCGCGCGGGTGACAAAGCCCTCGACCATCAGCTGGTTCAACACCTCGCGCAGCGGCGTGCGGCTCACGTTGAGCGAGCGCGCCAGCTCGACTTCATTGATGCGCTGGCCAGGCTTGAACTCGAACTGCACCGCCATGGCCTTGAGGGTGTCGTACAGCTCGGCCAGCCCGGCGGAGGTACGTGGCGCGTAGCGAGGCAATCCCATGCTTCCTCCCGAAAGGAAATTGCATACTAAAGTGTATACACTTCGCATGCCATAGTATTAACCCGCAGCGCGCCCACGCGAAGCGGCCGATGATGAGGGGAAAGGGGTCTGCGAGCCAGGGCACCGTGGCGCATCGCGTCAGGACGCACGCAGGGCGGAAGTGCGACGGCGACCGGACTAACAGACCATTCCGGCCGCGGCGCGGCATCCCGGGCCGCGCCCAGGCATCAGGATGAAGAGATTGACCGATCGCCGGACGAGGTGCCGGCGGCCTGCCGCCGGGCGGCGGTCACAAACCGGTATCGAGGACGCTGAGGCGCCCTTCCCGGTCCACCAGTGTCAGCGTACCCAGGGCATTGCCCTGCCCGGGTGCAGCCGGGACGATGCGCAGGCGTGCGTGGCCCAGGGGTACGATCCAATCGCCGTTTTCCGATGCCTGCGCCGCCGTATCGGCCAGCTCGGCAAAGCGCTTGGCCAGTTCGCGAGGATCTTGCGCGCGGGCCGACACTTCCACAACGGCACGGGCGCCGTTGGCGTGCTTCATCAACGCGGGTTGCCAGACGCATTGCGGCGTCAGGTGCCGGCAGAAGTACAGCCGGAGGCCGGGGATAGGCTGTTCCGCAAAACGGACGGTGTGGAAGCGTGCTTCCATGACCTGCCCATCCACCCGCGCGGGGCGGGTCAGCACCTGGACGGGATTCACCGCGTAGCCGGCGGCCCGCAGCCTTTCGTAGGTCGCGTCGGCGTCTTCCGTTCGCAGGACCAGCGCCTCCAGGCCCAGCGGGGAATCAGCGATTTCCTTGCGGGCCGGCGGCTTGCCCGGCGGCCATCCCAGCAGCTCGATATAGGAATGCTCCAGGACAATCAGGCGGTTCCAGGAGCCGAGGTTGTGGACTTCCGTCTCGCTCAGGGTATAGCCCTGGCGCTCGAAATACGGTGCCGTCTGCTCCAGACGGTCCCGCACCATGATCACGGCGTGATCCAGCTCCGTCGTCCCGGCCGGTACCGTCATCGCCCGCTCCCTATGCCAGCTTGCCGTGGCACTGCTTGTACTTCTTGCCGCTGCCGCAGGGGCAGGGATCGTTGCGTCCCACCTTGGGCATGGCATTGCGTACCGGCTGCGGGCCTTGCGGACGTTCGTCCTGGCCCGCTGCCAGGGCTTCGTCGTAGTCCGCATGCTGATACTGGACGTTGTGGACATGGGACTGCGCGGCTTCCGCTTCCGCGGCGGCCACCTGCTCCTGCGACTGGATGCGCACGGTCATCAAGACCTTGACGACATCGTCGCGGATCCGATCCAGCATGCCGGAGAACAGCTCGAAGGCTTCGCGCTTGTACTCCTGCTTCGGGTTCTTCTGCGCGTAGCCGCGCAAATGTATCCCCTGGCGCAAGTAATCCAGCGAAGACAGGTGCTCGCGCCAGTGCTGATCGATCGCCTGCAGCATGATCGAGCGCTCGAACTGGCCCCAGGACTCGGCCCCCACCTGCTCCATCTTGGCGCGATAGGATGCCGCGGCGGCTTCCTTTACACGCTCCAGCAGATCTTCCTCGGTCAGGCTGGTTTCCTTTTCCACCATTTCCGTCAGGGGCAGAGACACCTGGTAATCGGATTCCAGCGCGCGCTGCAGGGCGGGGATATCCCACTGCTCTTCCACCGATTCCTCGGGAACATGGGCGCGGAAGAGCTCTGTGATCGCGCCGTCGCGCAGGCCCTCGACCGTGGGGCTGACGGTAGGTGCTTCCAGCACTTCGTTGCGCTGCGCGTAGAGCACCTTGCGCTGGTCGTTGGCGACGTCGTCGTATTCCAGCAGTTGCTTGCGGATGTCGAAGTTGCGCCCTTCCACCTTGCGCTGTGCCGTCTCGATCGAACGCGACACCATGCCGGCCTCGATGGGCTCGCCTTCCGGCAACTTCAGCCTTTCCATGATCGCGCGGACCCGATCGCCGGCGAAGATCCGCATCAGCGGATCTTCCAGCGACAGATAGAAACGCGAAGAGCCGGGATCGCCCTGGCGGCCGGCGCGGCCGCGCAGCTGGTTGTCGATACGGCGCGACTCGTGCCGCTCGGTGCCGATGATCCGCAGACCGCCGGCCTGCTTGACCTTCTCGTTGGCGGGCTTCCACTCGGTGCGGATCTTTTCGATGCGCGCGTCCTTGTCGGCTTCGGGCAGCGATTCGTCAGCACGGATCAGGTCGATCTGCTTGTCGACGCTGCCGCCCAGTACGATGTCGGTGCCGCGGCCGGCCATGTTCGTGGCGATCGTGATATGCCCCGGCTTGCCGGCCTCTGCCACGATTTCCGCCTCGCGCGCGTGCTGCTTGGCATTGAGCACCTCGTGAGGCAGCTTCGCCTTCAGCAGCAAGCCCGACAGCAGTTCGGAGTTTTCGATGCTGGTGGTACCCACCAGCACTGGCTGGCCGCGCTCATGGCAATCGCGGATATCGGCCAGGATCGCATCGTATTTTTCGCGCGCGGTCTTGAAGACCTGGTCGTTCTGGTCCTTGCGGACCATAGGCTTGTTGGTCGGGATAATGACCGTTTCCAGCCCGTAGATTTCCTGGAATTCGTAGGCTTCGGTATCGGCGGTACCCGTCATGCCCGACAGTTTGTCGTACATGCGGAAGTAGTTCTGGAAGGTGATGGACGCCAGCGTCTGGTTCTCGTGCTGGATCTTGACTCCTTCCTTCGCCTCGACCGCCTGGTGCAGGCCATCAGACCAGCGCCGGCCCACCATCAGGCGGCCGGTGAATTCGTCGACGATGACCACTTCGCCATCCTGCACCACGTATTGTTGATCGCGGAAGAACAGGGTATGGGCCCGCAGCGCCACCATCAGGTGGTGCATCAGCGCGATGTGGCGCGGGTCGTACAGAGACTCGCCCTCCGGCAGGATACCCAGGCGGCTGAGGATGGCCTCGGCGTGCTCGTGTCCGGCCTCGGACAAATGAACCTGCTGGCTTTTCTCGTCGACCCAGTAGTCGCCTTCGGGTTCGGGCTCCTGCGGCTTCGGTTCCGACTCCATGCGCTTGAGCAGGGGCGGCACCGCGTTCATACGGATGTAGAGCTCGGTATGGTCTTCGGCCTGCCCGGAGATGATCAGCGGCGTGCGCGCTTCATCGAACAGGATCGAGTCCACTTCGTCGACGATCGCGTACGAGAGCGCGCGCTGGCGGCGATCCTCGAGGCGATACTCCATGTTGTCG
>NZ_JBMQQZ010000006.1:0-18284 GCF_057362025.1 Bordetella sp.
CGGACGGCATCAGCAAAATACCCGCAGACAGCGACCGTCAGCGGACGGCATCAGCAAAATACCCGCAGACAGCGACCGTCAGCGGACGGCATCAGCAAAATACCCGCAGACAGCGACCATCAGCGGACGGCATGAGCAAACGCCAGCGAGCTGCGTAGTCAAACCGGCGATTGGCATCACCTCAACCGATCGCTCAATTCGCCATCCCGAGGAAATGCCGCAACTCCGGCGTACTGGGATTGCCGAACACCGTCTCGGGATCCCCGACCTCGTGTACACGCCCTTCGTGCATGAAAACCACCCGGTCGCACACCTCACGCGCGAACCGCATCTCGTGCGTGACCATGATCAGTGTCATGCCCTCACCGGCCAGCCCGCGCACGACCGCGAGCACCTCGTTGACCAGTTCGGGATCCAATGCAGAAGTAATCTCGTCGCACAGCAAAGCGATCGGCTGCATGGCCAGCGCGCGTGCGATCGCCACGCGTTGCTGCTGGCCGCCGGACAACTGGTTGGGCCAGGCGTCGAACTTGTGGCCCAGGCCCACCCGTTCGAGCATCAGCCGCGCCAACGCGCGGGCTTCCTGCTCCGGCATTTTGCGCGTCACCATCGGCGACAGCATCACGTTGCGGCCGGCGGTAAGGTGAGGGAACAGATTGAACTGCTGGAAAATCATGCCCACTTTCAGCCGCAATGCGCGCAGATGAAGATCGTCGTTCACCAGCTGTGCGTCACCCACCATGATCGAGCCCTGGTCTATCGTCTCCAGCCCGTTGATGCAGCGTAGCAGCGTACTCTTGCCCGACCCGCTCTTGCCGATGATGGCGACCACCTCGCCTGGCTCCACGCGCAGCGTGATTCCCTTCAGCACTTCGTTGGATCCGAAGCTTTTACGGACCTCTTCAAGCGCGATGAGCGGCATGCAGCTTCCTTTCCAGTTTCCGGCTCGCGCGCGACAGCGGCCAGCACAGTATGAAATAAATCAGCGCCGCCACGGCATAGACCGTGAACGGATTGAACGTAGCGTTGGTAATGATGGTGCTGGCCTTGGACAACTCGGTGAAGCCGATGATGGAGGTCAGCGCCGTACTCTTGACGATCTGCACCGAAAACCCCACCGTCGGCGCCACCGCGATGCGCAAAGCCTGGGGCAGGATTACATGGCGCATCTGTTGCGTGTAGCTCATCGCCAGGCTCGATGATGCTTCCCACTGCCCGCGCGGAATGGCATCCACGCAGCCGCGCCAGATCTCGGCAAGGAACGCGGCGGACCAGAGGATCAGTGCCGTGCCCGCGGCCAGCCAGGCCGGCACGTCCATGCCGGCCAGCGCCAGGCCGAAGAATGCCAGGAACAGCTGCATCAGGAGCGGCGTCCCCTGGAACAGTTCGATATAGGCCCAGGCAAGGCGGCGCGGCCAGTTTGCCCGTGCCGTGCGCATCATCAGTACGAGCAGGCCCAGGATCGCGCCGCCCGCAAAGGCGACCGCCGCCAGCAGCACCGTCCATCGGGCCGCCAGCAGCAGGTTGCGGACGATGTCCCAAAAGGAAAACTCGATCATCGCGCGCTCCCGCCGAAAATCCGCCGCCCCGCCAGCCGCAGGATTTGCCGCAGGATGATGGCCAGCAGCAGGTAGATGACGGTGGTGACGATGTAAACCTCGAAAGGCCGGAAGTTGCGCGACTGGATGAAATTCGCCGCGAAGGACAGGTCCTCCGCGGCGATCTGCGAACAGACGGCCGATCCCAGCATCACGATAACGATCTGCGAGGACAGCGCCGGCCAGATGCGCGCCAGTGCCGGGCGCAGGACGACGTGGCGGAACACCTGCATGCGGCTCATCGCCAGGCTCATGCCCGCTTCGTACTGGCCGCGGGGCGTGGCATCGATGCCGGCACGGATAATCTCCGTGCTGTAGGCACCCAGATTGATGGCCATCGCGAGGCAGGCCGCCTGCATCTCGCCCAATTGCAGTCCGATGGTCGGCAGGCCGAAGAAGATAAAGAACAGCTGGATCAGGAAAGGTGTGTTGCGTACCAGCTCGACGTAGGCGGTGACCGGCGGACGCGTCCAGCGGGGCCCCTGCGTACTGGCCCAGGCGCAGGCGATGCCGATGGCGACACCCGTCACCGCGCCGAAGGCGATCAGCTCCACCGTCACGCCCAGCCCTTTCAGCAGGACGGGCGTGTAGTCGGCGACCGCCAGGAAGTCGAAGCGGTAGGCCATGCGCGCTACAGCCCCGCCGGCACGTCGGCGCCCAGCCATTTGTGCGAGATGACGTTGAGCGACCCGTCCTTCTTCGCGTCAGCCAGGATGGCGTTCAGCTTGGCCTTCAGTGCCGGTTCATCCTTGTTCAGGCCGATGTAGCAGGGCGAGTTCTTGATCAGGAACTTGGTCTCCGGTTTCTTGGGCGGATTCTTCGCCAGGATGGCGGCGGCGACGACGTTGCCGGTGGCGATCAATTGCACCTGTCCGGACAGGAAGGCGGAGATCGTGCCGTTGTTGTCCTCGTAGCGCTTGATCGTGGCGCCGGCGGGGGCAATTTTGCTCAGTTCGATATCTTCCACTGCGCCGCGCGTGACGCCGATGGTTTTGCCGTTCAGGTCGGCGGGCGCGCTTGCCTTGATGCTGGAGGGACCGAACACGCCATTGAAGAAGGGGGCGTAGGCGTCGGAGAAATCGATGACCTTTTCCCGTTCGGCATTCTTGCCCATGCTGGATATGACAAGGTCGACCTTGCCGGTCTGCAGATAGGCGATGCGGTTGGCGCTGGTCACGGGAACCAGTTCCACCGTGACGCCCAGGCGGGCGGCCACCAGCCTGGCCGTGTCGATGTCGTAGCCGACCGGCTTCAGATCCGGGCCGACCGAGCCGAAGGGCGGAAAGTCCTGCGGGACGGCGACGCGGATGACCCCGGCCTTCTGGATGTTCTGCAGCGCATCGGCGCTGGCCGTGCCCGAGCCCAGTAAGGTCGCGGCGGCGCACAGCGCCATCAAAAGGTGTCTACGGTTCATTTGTGTTCTCCGGATTCCGTGATGGGGGGCCAGTGTGTTTGCACACCAAATCGGTATACAAAATTGATGATGCAAATTGCATGCCACCTTGTCGCGCGCCGGTATGCGAGAGAAGAAGCCGTAATCGGTTCGTGCAGGATGCGGCACCTTGCACCTTGCGGGTGCACGAACGCACCAAACTGGCGCGAAGGCGCGCAGGGCCAGGAGTGTTGGAAAATTACATCAGCGGCGTTCGGCGACGGGCGGCGGTGCGCCGTACTCGACCGCCCCGCGCACATCGGCAGGCAGTGGAACGGGCGCGTCGCGGCCGTCATGCCGGTCCGTCGTCGGAATGTGTCCGGTCACCGCCAGCCGTTTACTGAACAACTGCTGGACCATTTCGAGTCGACGTATGAAGGTCAATCGGACATGCTTGTGAATGTTCATCCGGCCGCGCTCCTGAGAATACTGGGTGTTGTGGTGACTTCCAGTTTCTCAAAGCCGGTTCGGATGAACCATGGATACAACCTTTTGAATCTTCACAGCTAGGCCGGCTTGTCGACGACCACGCCGTGCCACCCCATGCCCGGATACGTTTCATAGCCAGGGGTCAGCGCGTAGCCGCACAGGGCGTCCCCATCGGCGTAGTAGCCGCTCGTTTCGCCGTCGCGCGCGTGCAGCTCGAAACGATCGCTCAACAGTCCTTTGCCGTCGGTGCAGGCGATGATGCGTTGGCGTGCATCGACGATCATGCAGCGCACCGACCTGCCCGGCTCCGGCGCCAGCCGTACATTGGCCAGCACGCCCGCCGCCTGTTTGCGCCAGTCGAAGAACACGGCCATCACGCCTATCGGCCGTCGCTCGCCCGGCGGATATACGCCGGCGGCGTAAATGGCCGCTTGCGCGTTGCCCAGCGCGGGCACGCATTCGATGTCGCAGCTGGCGTATTCCTCCGGACCGGCGAAGGCCATGGCCTGGCGGAACCAGGCTGTGGACGATACATCGCGCTGCGCGGCTTCCGGATAGGCCTGGGGGCGGCCGTTGCATAGCACGCGGCCCGTGGCATCGACGATCCAGATATCCAGATAGACGGTGTACGTGTCCAGGATGATGCCCAGCCGCTCGCCGGCGTGTTGCGCCGTATCGATACCGGGCTCGGACAGCGCGGTCGTGACCGCGCTGTCCGTGGCCCACCAGCGGACGTCGCAAGTCCGCTCGTAGAGATTGCGGTCGATGGTTTCGATGGCGTTCAGCGCCAGGTCCGCCAGGCGTTGACCGCGGCTGCGGCGCAATTGATGCGTGACGCTCTGCGCGAGCTCCTGTAATTCGGTTTGCAGCGAATTGGCGAGCGCTTCGACGCGTTCCGAGACCTCGCGCACGCGGCCCGCCACGATGGCGAAGCCGCGCCCGGCCTCGCCGACGTGCGACGCCTCGATGGCGGCATTCAGGCCGAGCAGGCGCGTCTCCAGCGTGATTTCCTTGATATCGCGGATCTTTCCGCTGGTGATCTTGCCTATCAGCGAGGACAGGTCGGCGATGGTCTGCGCTTCTTCCATGGAGTGTCCGGTCAGGATGCGCTTACGCGGAGCGGGCGTTGCGAGGCACGGGCGGGCCTTGCGGGGTTTTGAATGGGAAAGCGGTGGGGGTGCGGGGCTTTGGCCGCGCGGCATGGCTTGCGGTCCGTGCCCGCGCGGCGGCAAGCCGCGGCACAGAAATACTATGAAATAAAAGTGTGACAGAAAAGAACTTTCCATCGCCAGGGCAGGCGCCGCGCCACGGCGGCCGTCACCGGCAGGACGCCCGGCGCCCGAATGGTGCCGGGCCTGCACGGAATCGGTGCGGTATGAACGGTCGCCGGTGCCCCTTACAGCCCGCGCCAGGGTGCATGCAAGCGGGGCGAAGACGACCCCGTACGGAGGCCGCGCGATCAGACCGGCAGTGTGGCGATCAGGTCAGCAGCGCGGCTACCAGGTCGCCATCGCCCCCGGTGTCGGCCTCGAAGTCGAGTCCGCTCTCGACGTGGTCCAGGTGCTCGATCATCAGGCGGCAGGCCAGTTCGACGTCGCCCTCGCGGGCGGCGTCGAGGAAAGCATGGTGTTCGTCGGAGGAGCAGGCGGCGTCCACGTTCGACTGATACAGCACCGTGATGATGGCGCTACGAGCGGACAATTCGCGCAGCATTTCGGTCAGCACGGAATTGCCGGCCACTTCCGCGAGCAGGATGTGGAAGTCCCCCAGCAGGCGATTGCGCAACTGGACGTCGCTGCCCGCCAAGGCCTTGCGCTCCTGCTTCAGGTGCTGCTCGATCCGTTTGTAATCCGCCGCCTTGGCCCGCGCGACGAATTCGCGCGCCATGGCGGTTTCCAGGATACGCCGTACGGAGAAGATTTCGCGCGCCTCGGCCGCGCTGGGCTTGCTGACGAAAGCACCCTTGTCCGGCACCGTGCGGATCAGCTTGTCCTTGGTCAGCATCAGCAGTGCGGCGCGGATCTTCGTTCGGCTGACGCCGTAGGCGCGCGCCAGCGCTTCTTCGCGCAGCCGCGTCCCGGGAGGCAGTCTGTGCGCGACGATGGCCGCCGCGATATCGCGGGCGATGTGCTCGGTGCTGGTGTCGGCTGCGTTCGGTGCGGGCATTGCGGTGCGGTGGGAATGAACCGGAGACTGGGGGGCGCGGCCGGGGAGCCCGGACGCGGCGCAGGCATCAAGTCTACCCAATTCTGGGCGACAGGGATTGCATACAAAATTTACATGCATTAGAGTGGCCGCATGATGTCCCACGTCCCGCCCCTGCTTTCCTTCCTGGATGGCCAGCACGATCGCCAGGTGGAATTCCTGCGCGAGCTCGTCCGCGTCCCCTCCGACAATCCTCCCGGCGATTGCGAAGCGATCGCGCGGCGCGCCCAGTCCCTGCTGCAGGATCTCGGCCTGCAGGTGGAGGCCCACGTGGTCCCCGCCGAGCTCGTGCAAGCCAACGGTATGCGCTCGGCGGTCAACCTGATCGTGCGGCACCGCTTCGGCCCGGGCGGACCGGTGATTGCCCTGAACGCCCATGGCGACGTGGTGCCCCCCGGCGAAGGCTGGCGCCGCGACCCCTACGGCGGCGATATCGAGCACGACGCCCAGCACGGCCCGGTGATGTACGGCCGCGGCGTCGCGGTATCGAAATCCGATTTCGCCACCTATACCTGGGCCCTGCTGGCGCTGCGCGAGGCGCAGCGCCAGGGCGCCGCGATGCGCGGCGCGGTCGAGCTGCACTTCACCTTCGACGAGGAAGCGGGCGGCGAGATCGGCCCGCGCTGGCTGCTGGACCAGGGGCTGAGCAGCCCGGACTATGCCGTATCCGCCGGTTTCGGCTATGCCGTCACGTCGGCGCACAATGGCTGCCTGCATGTGGAGGTTTCCGTGCAGGGGCGGCAGGCCCATGCCGCCATGCCGGAAACGGGGCTCGATGCACTGGAAGCCGCCACCCAGGTATTGCAGGCGCTGTACGCCTTCCGTGCCGAACTCGCCGGCCGCCGCTCGGGTACGCCCGGTATCGGCGCGCCGACCTTGAACGTCGGGCTGATCCACGGCGGCATCAATACCAACGTGGTGCCGGATCGCGTCACCTTCCGCGTCGACCGCCGCATGATCCCCGAAGAGGCCGGACACGACGCCGAGGCCGAGCTGCGCGGCATTGTCGACGCCGCCATCGCGCGCCGGCCCGGCTGCGCGGCGACTGTCAGGCGCATTATGCTGGCGCAGCCGCTGACCCGGCTGCCGGGTGCGGAACGGCTGATCGAGCCCCTGCAGCGCCACGCCGCGCGCATCATGCAGGCCGACATTCCGGTGCAAGGCGTGCCGCTCTATACGGACGCGCGCCACTACACGCAGCGTGGCATTCCCACCGTGCTGTACGGCGCCGGTCCCCGCACCCTCGTCGAAGCGGGCGGCCACAACGCCGACGAAAACCTGCGGCTGGAAGACCTGCGCAAGGCCACGCAGGTCGTGACCCTGGCGCTGGCCGAGCTGCTGGCCTGAGGCCCCGCGGCATCGCGCCCCGGCATGGCACCGCCGCGGCACCGCAGCGCTTCCCTATTCCAGGGTGCGCGCCAGGCTAAGCAGGAACGTCTCCGTTACCTGGGCCGCCAACTGTACGTCTTCGCCGGTCACCGTTTCCAGGGGATTGTGGCTGACGCCGCCGTTGCCGCAGCGGGCGAACAGCATGCTGACCGGCGCCGCCTTCGCGACCATCATCGCGTCGTGGCCGGCGCCCGACGGCAGTTCGTGGACCGGCTCCCCGTGCGCGGCGATCGCCGCCGACCATAGCGAGCGTTGCGCGGGTGCGCAGGGCGTCGCCGGCACGCGCATGATTTCTTCCATCGTCATGCCGATGCCGCGACGGTCGCAGATGGCGGCGATCTCCGCGTCCAGGTCGGCGAGCGCGGCGTCGCGCAACGTGTCGTCGGGCGCGCGCACGTCCAGGGATAGCTGGCAGCGGCCGGGGATGACATTGATCGAGCCGTCCGGCACCTCGAGACGGCCGACGGTGCCGACCAGGCCGTCGCCGCGCTGGCAGCGCCGTTCCACCGCCAGCACGACCTCGGCCGCCGCGCAGGCCGCGTCATGCCGCAGGCCCATGGGCGTGGTTCCCGCATGGCCGGCCTGGCCCTGCAGCGTCAGCAACCGCCGCACGCCGCCCGCGATCGCGCTGACCACGCCGACGGCCAGGCCGCGGTCCAGCAGCACCGGACCCTGTTCGATGTGGACCTCGAAATAATGCGCCAGCCGCGCGATGTCGCCGGCATCGGTGTTCACGCGGGCAGGATCGAAACCGGCTTCGCGCAAGGCATCGCGCATGGCGATGCCGGCGGCATCGGTGCGGTCGAGTACGGCGCTGTCGAAGCGTCCGACGTAGGCCGACGAACCCA
Organism: Bordetella sp.; assembly: GCF_057362025.1. NCBI lineage: Bacteria > Pseudomonadati > Pseudomonadota > Betaproteobacteria > Burkholderiales > Alcaligenaceae > Bordetella > Bordetella sp. Next base: position 7,902 of record NZ_JBMQQZ010000006.1, read on the forward strand.
GGAAGGTGCCGCCGAAGCGCAACCCCTCTTCCTCGGCAAAACCCACGACCTCGAAATCGAAAGGCAACCGCCGGCCTTGCGCATGCAGTTCGGCCACGACGGCGATGGGCAGCAAAATGCCAAGCCTTCCGTCATAGCGGCCGCCATTGCGCACGGTGTCGTAGTGGCTGCCCGTGGCCACCAGGCGGGCGGCGTCCTGACCCGGGACCGCGCGATACCGTCCGATCACATTGCCGACCGCGTCATGGCGCACGTCGTCGAAGCCCGCCTCGCGCATCCAGGTGGCAAGCATCGCGGCCACCGCGCGGTGCGCGGGCGTCATATAGGCGCAGGTCAGGTGCTCCGGATGGTCGGAATGCAGCGCCAGGGCATCGGCCCAGCGCAGGATTCTTTCGCCGCGGGGGGGCAGGGATATGGGTGGCATGTCGGGCTCCGCACAGTGGAAGATCCCGGTCGGCGGTCCGCCATGCCGCCGGGATGCTGATTTAACGACATTACACAAACTTTGTATACACTTCGCCGCGTGGATTCCCGCTGGGCCCGCGAAGTCCCGGACAAGGCGACAGCGCCTGGCGGGTCGCGCCGGTGGGCCCGCCGGGGGGCCGCAGCGCGCCGGCATCCGGCTGCCGCGCGGCGGCCCTTCCATGGGCCGTTGCGAAGGCGACTGATGCATTGGCTGATGCATTTTTACCGCGCCGCGCGGATTCCTCGGTCCCGGATGGCAATCCCGCCGCCAACGGGTGATAAATTTACTCCCTTGCCCGCCCGAGACCCAGGGCGGTGCAAACCTCATCCTTCCTTAGACCAGGAACAGCCATGGAATTCAGCCAGTACAACGTCAACACCCTCATGGAGATCACCTCCCGCCCGGACCTCGTGTTCGTGCGAGGAGAGGGATCCTGGCTGGAGGACAACACGGGCAAGCGATACCTGGACTTCATCCAGGGATGGGCCGTGAACTGCCTGGGGCACACCGCCCCTGAAATGCTGCGCGCGCTGAACGACCAGGCCGCCAAGCTGATCAATCCCTCGCCCGCCTACTACAACGAGCCTTCGTTGCAGCTGGCGCAGCGCCTGGCCCAATCGTCGGTGTTCGACCGCATCTTCTTCGCCAACAGCGGCGCGGAGGCCAACGAAGGCGCCATCAAGCTGGCCCGCAAGTGGGGCAAGGTGAATCGCAACGGCGCCTACAAGATTATCACCATGGACCACAGCTTCCATGGGCGCACGCTGGCGACCATGTCGGCGTCGGGCAAGCCCGGCTGGGACACGATGTTTGCGCCGCAGGTGGACGGCTTTCCCAAGGCCGACCTGAACGACCTGGATTCGGTACGCAAGCTGATCGACCCGCAGACCGTCGCCATCATGCTGGAACCCGTACAGGGAGAAGGCGGTGTCATCCCCGCCAGCACGGAATTCATGCAAGGGCTGCGCAAGCTGGCCGACCAGCACGGCATCCTGCTGATCGTGGACGAAGTCCAGACCGGCATGGGCCGCACCGGCACCATGTACGCCTACCAGCAGTACGGCATCACGCCGGACATCATGACGCTGGGCAAGGGCATCGGCGGCGGCGTTCCGCTGGCCGCCCTGCTGGCGCGCCAGGACATCAGCGTGTTCTCGCATGGCGAGCAGGGCGGCACCTACAACGGCAATCCGCTGATGACGGCGGTTGGCGTGGCGGTGTTCGATGTGCTGAATGCCCCGGGTTTCCTGGAGTCCGTGCAGGCGCGCGGCCGCCAGTTGTCCGATGGGCTGCTCAAGCTGTCGGCCAAGTGGGGCATGCATGGCGAACGCGGCGCCGGCCTGCTGCGCGCGCTGGTGATGGATCGCGACGACGGCCCGGCCATCGTCGACGCGGCTCGCAAGCTGGAGCCGCAAGGCATGCTGCTGAACGCGCCGCGCGGCAACCTGCTGCGCTTCATGCCGGCCCTGAACGTGACCGAGCAGGAAATCGACCTGATGCTGGAAACGCTGGACGGCGTGATCGCCGCGATGCGCGGCTAGGCCGGCCTGCTGCCGGGAAGAAGGGCCTCGCGCAGACCATGGCGCGGGGCCTTTTTTGCGTCCGCGCTCCTCGCCTTCCCGCCGGTATGCGCCACGATGCCGGCGATTGCCTGCGGGGTACGCCCACTGCTTTGCGCCGATGGGACTTACCGCAGCGCGATCAACGCGGCTCCTTCGGCCACCTGGTCGCCCACCGCGTAGAATACTTCCGCTACTTCGCCGTCCGCGGCCGCCGTGATGGTGTGTTCCATTTTCATGGCTTCCATGACGAGCAGCGCCTGGCCCTTGCGTACCGCATCGCCGGCGCGCACGCCGATGGAGATGATTTTGCCCGGCATGGGCGCCGTCATGTCGCCGCCATGTTCGCCGTGCTCCTCGCCCGCGTGGGCCAGCGGATCGTGCAGCACCAGCTGACGGGCGTCGCCGTCGTGGAAGACGTGCAGGCTTTCGCCGCACCACACCGCCACGCCATGGATATCGTCGTCGCCCAGGGTCACGCGGATCGCCCAGCCCTGCCCGCCTTCGCCGCGGGGCGCGGCCTCCCATCGCAGCAGGCGCGGCGCACCGCCGTCCGGCGCCAGGCTCCACGCGTCGCGCTCGCGCCGCAGTACAGCGGTGCGCCGGGCGTCCTGGTCCAGCCAGTGTATGGGCCGTTCGTACCGTCCATCCACGCGCCAGCCGTCACGCGTATCCCAGGGGTCCGGCGATGCATGGGCCTGGCGGTGCGCGGCCGTCGGCGATGCAGGCGTGGCGCCGGCGTCCTGGGCGCCCGCCATCGCATCGTCGTGAAGGGCGCGACCGCCTGTCGCGCCCTCGCGCGCCAGCAGCGCCGCTGTGGATAGCGCCAGCATGGACGGCGATGCGGTTCCCGCGGGCGGCAGCAGCGTGTCGCGCCGCCGTTCGATCAAGCCGGTGTCCAGGTCGGCGGCGGCGAAGGCCTCGTCGCGCATCAGGCGGCCCAGGAAGGCGGTATTGGTATGCACCCCCGCGACGCGCACCTGCGCCAGCGCCTGCGCCATGCGGGCACGCGCGGCATCGCGGTCCTCGCCATGCACGATCAGTTTGGCGATCATGGGGTCGTAGTAAGGCGTGATCGCATCGCCTGCCCGCACGCCTCCATCCACGCGCACCGCGCCATTCGCGAAGGCGGTGTGCGGCGGCAGATCCAGGTACCGCACGGTGCCGATGGAAGGCAGGAAGCCGGTGTCGGGATTTTCGGCATAGATGCGCGCCTCGATGGCATGGCCGCGCAGCCGCAGGTCCTGCTGCCGCGCGGGCAACGGCTCGCCGGCTGCCACGCGCAACTGCCATTCGACCAGATCCACGCCGGTGATCATTTCGGTCACCGGGTGTTCCACCTGCAGCCGGGTATTCATCTCCATGAAATAGAAGCGGCCGTCGGGTTCGACGATGAACTCCACCGTACCCGCCCCCACGTAGCCCACTGCCCGCGCCGCGGCGACGGCGGCTTCGCCCATGGCCTGGCGCCGGTCTTCCGTCATGCCGGGCGCGGGCGCCTCCTCGATGACTTTCTGGTGGCGCCGCTGCACGGAGCAATCGCGCTCGAACAGATAGATGCAGTGTCCGTGGGTATCTGCGAAGACCTGGATTTCGATATGCCGGGGCTTCTGCAGGTAGCGTTCGAGCAGTACGCGATCGTCGCCGAAGCTGGACGACGCTTCGCGCCGGCAGGAGGCCAGCGCATCGGCGAAATCGGCGCCGTCCTGCACGATGCGCATGCCCTTGCCGCCGCCTCCGGCGCTGGCCTTGATCAGGACGGGGTAGCCGATGGCATCGGCCTGCCGGCGCAGGAAGGCGGCGTCCTGGTTGTCGCCGTGGTAGCCGGGCACCAGCGGTACGCCGGCTTTCTCCATGAGCTGCTTGGCGGCCGATTTGCTTCCCATGGCGGCGATGGCGCCGGCGGGCGGCCCGACGAAGGCGATGCCCGCCGCCGTGACGATTTCCGCGAAGCCGGCGTTTTCCGACAGGAAGCCATAGCCGGGATGGATGGCCTGCGCGCCCGCAGCCTGCGCCGCGGCCAGGATCAGGTCGCCGCGCAGATAGCTGGCGCCGGGTTCGGCCGGTCCCAGGCGTACGGCGGCATCGCAGGCGGCGACGTGCGGCGCGCGCGCGTCCGCGTCCGAATAGACGGCAATGGTGCGGATGCCCAGGCGGCGGGCGGTTGCCGCCACCCGGCAGGCGATTTCACCGCGGTTGGCGATAAGCAGGGTTGAGAACACGCGGACTCCTGATGACTTGCGGGAACAGCTTCACCGAACACATGCGGGCGGGGACGGGCGGACAACCGCGAGCGCGCGCATCCTGCATGGCGCTACATGCGGAAAACGCCGAAGCGGCTTTCCGGTATGGGCGCGTTCAAGGCGGCGGACAGGCCCAGCGCCAACACGCGGCGCGTGTCGGCGGGCGCGATGATGCCGTCGTCCCACAGCCGCGCGGTGGCATGATAAGGATGGCCTTCCCGTTCGTACTGTGCGCGGATCGGCGCCTTGAAGGCTTCCTCCTCTTCGGCGGACCATGCGCCGCCCTTGGCCTGGATACCGTCGCGCCGTACCGTCGCCAGCACGCTGGCGGCCTGTTCGCCACCCATGACGGAAATCCGCGCGTTGGGCCACATGAACAGCAGGCGTGGCGAGTACGCGCGTCCGCACATCCCGTAGTTGCCCGCGCCGAAGGATCCGCCGATCAGCACGGTGAACTTCGGCACGGCCGCCGTGGCCACCGCGGTGACCATCTTGGCGCCGTGGCGCGCGATCCCTTCGTTCTCGTACTTGCGGCCCACCATGAAACCGGTGATGTTCTGCAGGAACACCAGGGGAATGCGGCGCTGCGCGCAGAGCTCGATGAAGTGCGCGCCCTTCTGCGCGGATTCGGAAAACAGGATGCCGTTGTTGGCGACGATGCCCACGGGCATGCCGTGCACGTGGGCGAAGCCGGTGACCAGTGTCTGGCCGTAGCGTGCCTTGAACTCGTCGAAGGCGGAATCGTCGACGATGCGCGCGATGACTTCGCGCACGTCGTAGGGCTTGCGCGTATCCGCCGGAATGATGCCGTTCAGCTCCTCCGGGTCGTAGCGCGGCGCGCGCGCCGGCTGCAGCGCCAGCGGTTGCGGCTTGATGCGGTTCAGGCGCGCCACCGCGTCGCGCGCCAGGCGCAGCGCATGGTGGTCGTCCGCCGCCAGGTGGTCGGCCACGCCGGACAGGCGCGTATGCACGTCGCCGCCGCCCAGGTCCTCGGCGCTGACTTCCTCGCCGGTGGCCGCCTTGACCAAGGGCGGGCCGCCCAGGAAGATGGTGCCCTGGTTGCGCACGATGATGGATTCGTCGCTCATGGCCGGCACGTAGGCGCCGCCGGCGGTGCAGGATCCCATCACCACGGCGATCTGCGCGATGCCGTCCGCCGACATCGCGGCCTGGTTATAGAAAATGCGGCCGAAATGGTCGCGGTCGGGAAAGACGTCTTCCTGCAGCGGCAGGTTGGCCCCTCCGGAATCGACCAGATAGATGCAGGGCAGGCGGTTCTGCGCGGCGATTTCCTGCGCGCGCAGATGCTTTTTGACCGTCATCGGATAGTAGGTGCCGCCCTTCACGGTGGCGTCGTTGCATACGATGACGCACTCAGTGCCCGATACGCGGCCGATGCCGGTGATCAGGCCGGCCGCCGGCGCGTCGCCGTCGTACATGCCTTGCGCCGCCAGCGGCGAGAGCTCCAGGAAGGGCGTGCCGGGGTCCAGCAGGTGTTCCACGCGCTCGCGCGGAAGCAGCTTGCCGCGCGAGACGTGCCGCGCGCGGGCGGTGTCCCCGCCGCCCTGTGCGGCCATGGCCATCTGCGTGCGCAGATCGTCCAACAGGGCCCGCATGGCGCGCGCGTTGTCCTGGAAGTCCTGCGCGCGCGGGTTGATGCGCGATTCGATGATGGCCATGGCCTGCGCGCGCCTTACAGCATCTCGATGGCCATGGCGACGGCCTCGCCCCCGCCGATGCACAGCGTCGCCACGCCGCGCTTGCGGTCGTTCTTGCGCAGCGCGCCGATCAGCGTGGCCACCAGCCGCGCGCCGGAGGCGCCGATGGGATGACCCAGCGCGGTGGCGCCGCCATGCACATTGACCTTGCTGTGAGGGATGTTGAATTCCTTCATGACGCCCATCGTGACCACGGCAAAGGCCTCGTTGACTTCGTACAGGTCGACGTCCTCGGCGCGCCACCCGGTCTTCTGGAACAGGTTCTTCAGCGCGCCCGTGGGCGCGGTGGTGAACCACTGCGGTTCCTGGGAGTGCTGGGCATGGCCGACGATGCGCGCCAGCGGCCGCAGGCCGAGTTTTTCCGCGGTGGATTGGCGCATCAGCACCATGGCCGCCGCGCCGTCGGAGATCGATGCCGACGTGGCCGCCGTCACCGTGCCGTCCTTCTTGAAGGCGGGTTTCAGGGTGGGGATTTTTTCCGGCATGGCCTTGGTGGGCGCTTCGTCCGTGTCGACGACGGTGTCGCCCTTGCGGCCCGCCACCGTAACCGGCGCAATTTCCCACTTGAAGCTGCCGTCCTCGGTGGCGGCGCGCGCGCGCCGCAACGACTCGGTGGAAAAGGCGTCCTGCTGTTCCCGCGTGAATTCATAGCGCGCCGCGCAGTCTTCCGCGAACACGCCCATGGCGGTCCCGCGCTGGTAGGCGTCTTCCAGGCCGTCCAGCGCCATATGGTCGTACACGGTGGAATGCCCGTAGCGGTAGCCCTGGCGGGCCTTGAGCATCAGGTAGGGCGCGTTGCTCATGCTTTCCTGCCCGCCGGCCACCACGACCTGCGCCGACCCGGCGGTCAGCAGGTCGTGGCCCAGCATCGCGGCCTTCAGGCCGGAGCCGCAGACCTTGTGCACGGTGGTGCAGGCCACGCCCTTAGGCAGGCCCGCGCCCAAAGCGGCCTGGCGCGCGGGCGCCTGGCCCTGGCCTGCCTGCAGCACATTGCCCATCAGCACTTCGTCCACTTGCTCGGGCTTGAGGCCGGCGCGTTCGACGGCGGCCTTGATGACGGTGGAACCCAGTTCGTGCGCGGCCAGGCCGGACAGGCTGCCCAGCATGCCGCCCATGGGCGTGCGGGCGACGGAAACGATGACGATGGGATCGGACATGATGGACTCCTGGTTCGGCGTGGGCGGCCGGGCCGCCGTGATGGATGCGCCGGGCCTGCCGGGCGCGGCGCGGGATTCAAGGGCCTGTCGGGCCGGGCGGCGGTTGGCGTGCAACGCCGCGCCGCCGGCCGGGGACGACAGGACGCGGCAGGGTCAGGCGGTCTCGTTGAAGAGTTCTCGCCCGATTAGCATACGGCGGATTTCGCTGGTGCCGGCACCGATTTCGTACAGCTTGGCGTCGCGCCACAGGCGCCCGGTGGGGAATTCGTTGATATAGCCGTTGCCCCCCAGGATCTGCACGCCTTCGCCGGCCATCCAAGTGGCTTTTTCGGCGGTATAGAGGATGAGCGCGGCGCAGTCCTTGCGCACGCGCCGCACGTGGCCGGCGCCCAGATTGTCCAGATTGCGGCCCACGGCGTAGCAGAAGGCGCGGCTGGCCTGCAGCCCGGCGTACATGTCGGCGACCTTGCCCTGGATCAGCTGGAACTCGCCGATGGCCTGTCCGAACTGTTTGCGGTCGTGGATGTAGGGCACGACGACGTCCATGACGGCCTGCATGATGCCCAGCGGCCCGCCGGCAAGTACCGCGCGTTCGTAGTCCAGGCCGCTCATCAGGACGTTCACGCCGCCGTTGACCTGGCCCAGGACGTTGTCCTCGGGCACCTCGCAGTCCTGGAACACCAGCTCGCCGGTATGGCTGCCGCGCATGCCCAGTTTGTCCAGCTTTTGCGCCACCGAGAAGCCGGCAAAGCCTTTCTCGACCAGGAAGGCGGTGATGCCGCGCTGCCGGGCCTGCGGGTCCGTCTTGGCATACACCACCAGGGTGTCGGCGTCCGGGCCGTTGGTGATCCACATCTTGCTGCCGTTCAGCACGTAGCGGTCGCCTTTTTTGTCCGCGCGCAATGTCATGCCGACGACATCGGAGCCGGCGCCCGGTTCGCTCATGGCCAGGGCGCCGACGTGCTCTCCGGAGATCAGCTTGGGCAGGTAGCGGCGCTTCTGGTCTTCCGTGCCATTGCGGTGGATCTGGTTGACGCACAAGTTGGAGTGGGCGCCGTAGGACAGGCCGACCGACGCGCTGGCGCGCGAGATTTCCTCCATGGCGATCATGTGCGCCAGGTACCCCATCTGCGCGCCGCCGTAGGCTTCGTCCGCCGTCATGCCCAGCACGCCCAGGTCGCCCAGCTTCTTCCAGAGCTCCATGGGGAATTGATCGCTGCGATCGATTTCCGCCGCGCGCGGCGCGATTTCAGCCTGGGCGAAGCGTCGCACGCTGTCGCGCAGCAGGTCCAGGTCTTCGCCCAGATCGAAACTCAAGCCGGGAATATCCATGGGGGTCTCCGAGAAATGCAGGCCGATGCGATGCCGCGCCACTTATATTACGTTTACGTAAACGTTATATCAATACGCTATCCGGCTGTCCGGTTGGGACGCTGCCGGCGCCTGTCCGGCCGGCGTCCGCCGTCCCATCCGCCCTAGCCGTGGCTGTCCAGCAGCCGCCGGCATTCGGCTTCCTGTCCGGCGATCTCGCCCAGGGTGTCGTCGATATCCTGGCGCTGCCGTTCCAGCGTCTGCCGGTGCCGCGTCAGTACCGCCAGATACTCGCGCAGCTGCTGGGCCTGGGTATCGCCCGGGCCGTCGTACATATCGATCAGGGTGCGGATTTCCGACAGCTGCAGGCCCAGGCGCTTGCCGCGCAGCGCCAGCTTCAGGCGAGTGCGGTCCCGGGCGTCGTAGACGCGGTTGCGTCCCTCCCGTGCCGGACTGACGATGCCCTGGTCCTCGTAGAACCGGATCGTACGCGGGGTGATGTCGAATTCGCGGGCGAGTTCGGAGATGGTCCAGGAGGCGGGCGGCATGGCATTGGCACCTTACGTAAACGTCAATTATGATGGGATGAACGCTACCGTCAAGGGGAGATGCCGCATGAATCCGAATGAGCACAAGCTGGAATACCCGTGGGGCGAAAGCCAGCCGGAACCGGGCGTCGCCCGCGAGGTGGCGCCGGGTGTGCGATGGATACGCATGCCGCTGCCCTTCGCCCTGGACCATATCAACCTGTGGCTGTTGCGCGACGAGATCGAAGGCCGCCAGGGTTGGACGGTGGTCGATACCGGCATCAGCCGGGACGAGGTCAGGACGCTATGGGAGCGCATCTTCGACGAGCAGCTGGAAGGATTGCCGGTCCTGCGTGTGCTGGTCACCCATATGCATCCGGACCACGTCGGCCTGGCGGAATGGATCTGCCGCCGCTGGGACGCGCCCCTCTGGATGACGATGACCGACTACGCCGTCGCCTGCCTGTTTTCGCGGGGCAGTTCGACCTCCAGCGGCGGCGCCGGGGCCGGCGGCGACGATGCCGTGGCCCATTTCGCCCGGCATGGCCTGGCGGACCTGCAGGCGCAGCAGCAGATCCGCGAGCGCGCGGGCTACTACCCGAATCTGGTGCCGGCCATGCCGCCGCGCTTTACGCGCATCATGGATGGCGAACGGGTACGCGTGGGCAAGCACGACTGGCGCGTCATCGTGGGTCATGGCCATGCGCCGGAACACGCGTCGCTGTACTGTCCCGCGCTGAACGTGCTGATTTCCGGCGATATGGTGCTGCCGCGTATTTCCACCAACGTCAGCGTCTTCAATTACGAGCCGGATGCGAATCCGTTGCCGTTGTACCTGCGCTCCCTGGACGCCTACGGCGACCTGCCGGGCGATGCGCTGGTGCTGCCCTCGCATGGACGGCCCTTCAAGGGCCTGCACGAGCGCATCGCGCAACAGCACGCGCACCATGCCGACCGCCTGGCCGAAGTCATGGAGGCCTGCGCCCAGCCTTGCAGCGCCTCGGATGTGGTGCCCGTCCTGTTCAAGCGCAAGCTGGACCTGCATCAGCTGACCTTCGCCATGGGCGAGGCGCTGGCGCATCTGCACGCCCTGTACTTCGACGGACGCCTGAAGCGCCAAACCGGCGAAGACGGCGTGGTGCGTTTCGTCGCCGCCTGAGTCCGGGCGATTCTTTCGGCGCGGGGGCTGGCGGCGGGCGCGCCGCCCATCCCTAGGGCCTGTTAACGCTAGAAGGAGCCCCGCACTGGCCGAGTCCGGAGCGGCAGACTAGGCGCGGACGACGCGGCGTGGTTAATCCACGTGAGGAGTCCGTAACGACGTATGCCGCCCCGGACTCGGCCAGTGCGAGGCTCCTTCTAGCGTTAACAGGCCCTAGGGATGGACGGCGCGCCCGCCGCCAGC